>DATMIP010000169.1:0-8027 GCA_035554515.1 Sphingomonas sp.
GGTTCGAAGCTTGGACCGAACAAGTCTATGAAGAAGAGGCGCGCAACGCGCAGCGGCTGGAGGCCAAGCTCAAGATCGAGGAGCATTGGCTCCTGCGCGGCGTCACCGCCCGCCGCGCGCGCAACGAGGGCCGCAAGGCCAAACTGATCGAGATGCGCGCGCAGCGCGCGGCGATGATCGGTCCGCAGGGCACCGCCAGACTCGTCACCGCCAGCGACGACGCGCGCACCAAGGTCGTGATCGATGCCGAGCATGTCACGAAACGCTTTGGCGATCGCACCATCATCCGCGACTTCACCTTCCGTGTGACGCGCGGCGACCGCATCGGCGTGGTCGGGTCAAACGGTGCGGGCAAAACCACTTTGCTCAAATTGCTGACCGGCGAGCTCGCGCCGGATGAAGGCAAGATCAAGCTCGCCAAGACCCTGGACGGTGTCATCATCGATCAGCAGCGCAAGCTCATGGCGCCCGACAAGCGCGTACGCGACATCCTCGCCGACGGCGGCGACTGGATCGAGGTGCTTGGCGTCAAGAAGCACATCGCCGGCTACCTCAAGGAATTCCTGTTCGATCCCAATATGGTCGACGCGCGGATCGGCACGCTTTCAGGCGGGGAGCGCTCGCGATTGCTGCTCGCGCGCGAATTCGCCCGTCATTCGAACCTGCTCGTGCTCGATGAGCCGACCAACGACCTCGACCTGGAAACGCTCGATCTCCTCCAGGAGGTGATCGCCGACTATGACGGCACCGTTTTGATCGTGAGCCACGATCGCGACTTCCTCGATCGCACGGTCACGGTCACGCTGGGCCTCGACGGAACGGGCCAGGTCGACATCGTCGCGGGCGGCTATGCCGATTGGGTCAGGCAGCGCGGTCCGAAACCCGAGCTGCGCGGAAGGACGTCGGCGCCCGCCAAGGCTCCGGCCGCCGGGCCCTCCCAAGCGCGCGCCAAGCTCAGCTACAAGGACCAACGCGATCTCGACCTGCTGCCGCAGGAGGTCGAGAAGTTCGAAGCCGCCATCGCGCGCGACGAGGCACTCCTCGCCGATCCGGATCTCTATGCGCGCGATCCCAAGCGGTTCGATCTGCTGATGAAAGCGGTCGAAAAGACACGCGCCGCTAAGGAGGCTGCGGAATTACGCTGGCTGGAGCTCGCCGAATTGGCCGAGAAACTCACCATTTGACATGGTGGTTGCTGGCTAGATTCGCCCGGACCGCAGCGCCGCTCCCCCGACGAAAGGCGCGGCCGCGACGAACAGCAAGGACGTCGCAGCAACCAGCTTCAATCCGCCCGCGCCCGCGCCGAAGATGAGCAGCGGCACCGCCAATGGCAACATCAGCAACCCGACCAACGCACCGCTCGACCGCATACCCGCGGTCAAGGCAGCCACTGAAAGCCCCAGTGCCGCCAATCCGGGGGTACCCAGCGCCAGACCCGCTTCCAGCTTCAACAGGGTGGCAGCGTCCAGCCGCAACAATGCGGCCGCCGGCAAAGTGGCCAGCATCAACGGCGGCCCGAAACTCAGCCAGTGCGCCACAAACTTTGCGGCCGCGATCGCCTCATCGCTCTGCCCCCTTATCAGAAGCTGGTCTATCAGGCCTGACGAGAGGTCAGGCCGGATCAGCCGCTCGACCGGCAGCAGCGCGGCCAGCAACGCCGCCGTCCACAAGGCGCCCCCGCCGATCTTGCCCAGCAATTCTGCGTCCGGCCCCACCGCAAAAGGAAACAGGGTGGCGATCAGCAGATAGAAAACCAGCGGCAACCACGCGCCGCCATGCGCGAACGCACGGCCGAGATCGCGGCGAATGAGTGCGCCAAAAGCACTCACAACTCCACCGTCCGCGCTTCATCCAGACCAAGCGGCTGATGGCTCGCCGCCAGCACTACGCCACCGCTCGCGCGATGGCCCGCCAGCACCATGGCCAGCGCATCCAGAGCGGCCGCGTCGAGACCGTTCGCCGGCTCGTCCAGCAACCAGATCGGTGCCCCGCCCGCAATGAGCCGGGCGATCGCACCCCGCCGCCGCTGGCCTGTCGAAAGCAGGCGCACGGGCACGTCGGCAAGTGCTGCGATCCCCATTGCCGCCAGCGCCGAACCCACCTCATCTGTACCCTTGCCATCGAGCCGTGCCCAGAAGTGCAGCGCGCGCGCCAATGGCAGTTCCTCGTCCAGCGCGAGCGCTTCCGATGCAAGGGCCGCCGACGCGTTGCGCGCGACATGTCCCGAAAGCGGGGCAAGCAACCCGGCGCATATCCGCAGCAACGAAGATTTACCGACGCCGTTGGGCCCGGTGACGATTGCGGCCTGGCCCGGCCTGAGCGCGAGGCTCAGCCCTTCGAACAATATCCGCCCGCCACGAAAACAGCCGACATCCTCCAGCGCGAGCAAAGCGGCGCTCACAATCCCCTGGCCTTCCCTCGATCGGCGGCGGATGTCTGGCCACCCACGCCTGTTTGACCTGTCTGCATCATCGCGCGACATAGAACGCCGGCTTATGGGGCGCCAGCAGGAGGACATCATGGCGATAGAGACGTTGAGCGAGGCGGAGCGCGCCGATGCGCTCGATGACCTGCCCGACTGGGATTATGACGAGGCCCGCGACGCGATTACGCGCCGTTTCGTCTTTGCTGATTTTGCCGAAGCGTTCGGCTTCATGGCTCGGGTCGCGCTGACGGCCGAGAAGGCCGATCATCATCCCGAATGGTCCAATGTCTGGAATCGCGTGGACATCCTGCTCACCACGCATGATTGCGGGGGCCTGTCGGCGCGCGACATCGCGCTTGCACAGGCGATCGATGCCTTCATCGATTAGTCCATCGGTCGCGCCCGCGCTTCGGTTCGATCGGATCACGCGGCGGTATGACGGCGTCTCCGCTGTGGATTCGCTCGATCTGTCGATCGCCCGCGGCGATTTCGTGGCGCTGGTCGGCGCATCGGGATCGGGCAAATCCACCCTGCTCCGGTTGGTCAATCGTCTCGATCGCCCGGACGAGGGCTGCGTGGAAACTGATGGCCGCGACGTAGCCAGCCTGGACCTGATCGGGCTGCGGCGCCGGATTGGCTATGTCTTCCAGAATATCGGCCTGTTTCCGCACATGACCGTCGCCGAGAATATCGGGATCGTCCCGCGTCTCGCCGCATTGGCTGCGCCCGATATTCCCGCCGCGCTCGACCGTGTCGGCTTGCCCGCGACTTATGCCGATCGACTGCCAGCCCAGCTGTCGGGCGGCGAACAGCAGCGCGTTGGCATCGCCCGCGCGCTCGCCGGCGAGACGAAAATGCTGTTGATGGACGAACCTTTCGGAGCGCTCGATCCCATCACCCGCGACAAGCTGGGCCGCACCGTGCGCGCTCTTCATGGCTCGCTCGGACTGACCACGATCCTCGTCACCCACGACATGGCCGAGGCACTCCTGCTCGCCGATCGGATCGTGGTGATGGCGCGCGGGCGCATCGCTGCCGATGCGACGCCACATGAGATGATGGCGGGCCTGGCGGGCCCCGAGGCCGATGCCCTGGTCGCGATCCCGCGCGAGCAGGCGAAACGGCTGAGCGCGCTCGCACGATGACCGAAGCGCTGCGCCAGTTGCCGCCTTTGATCGCGAGTCACGTGCTGCTTGCCGCTGCCGCGATGGGGCTCGCGCTCCTGATCGGGCTGCCGCTCGGCTTCGCCTCGGCGCGTCGGCCGAGGCTTGCCGCGGTCGCGGTCGGCTTTGCCGGGCTGGTGCAGACGATTCCCGGCCTCGCCTTGCTCGCGCTTTTCTATCCCTTGCTGCTTGCGCTTTCGGTGCTGATCGGCGGCGGCGTGCCCGCGCTCGGCTTCCTGCCTGCCCTGCTCGCGCTGACGCTCTATGCCCTGCTGCCGATCCTGCGCAACGTCGTCGCCGGATTGCGGGGGATCGATCCGGCGGTGCTGCAGGCGGCCGATGCGGTCGGGATGACGCCATGGCAGAAATTGCGGCTGGTCGAAGCGCCGCTCGCGGCCCCGGTCGCGATGGCGGGCATCCGCACCGCCGCCGTATGGACGATCGGCGCGGCGACGCTCGCCACCACGGTCGGCTATCCGTCGCTCGGCAATCCGATCTTCGCCGGCCTGCAGATCGAACGATGGGATCTGGTGCTCGCGGGCTGCATCGCCGCCGCGTTACTCGCTTTGACAACCGACGCGCTGCTCGGCCTGATCGAGCGCGGCATCGGCAAACGCAAGCGCGCCCTCACGCTTACCGGCGTCGGCCTGCTAGCGCTCGGCCTTCTCCTCGCGCTGCTGCCGATGCTGCGCGCGCCGGAACGCAGCGTGACGATCGGCGCCAAGAATTTCTCCGAGCAATATATTCTCGCGCGGCTGATCGGCGCCCGGCTCGAGCGTGCGGGCTATCGCGTAAATTATCGCGAGGGCCTCGGCTCGGCGGTCGCGTTCCGCGCGCTGCAGAGCGGCGACATCGACGTCTATGTCGAATATTCGGGCACATTATGGACCGGGGCGATGGCGCGCAGTGACACGCAGCCGCGCCAGGCGATGCTCGACAATATTGCCGCATGGATGGCGGCTGGACCCAAGACCGGCCTGGTCGGCCCGCTCGGCTTCGAAAATGCCTATGCGCTCGCGGTGCGGCCGGGCAGCGGCCTGGTCTCGATCGCCGATCTCGCGCCGAAGGCACCGCAACTCACGCTCGGCGCCGATCTCGAATTTCTCGATCGCCCGGAATGGAAGGCAATCCGCGACGCTTACGATCTCCGCTTCAAGGCGACGCGCGCCTACAGCCCGACCTTCATGTATCGCGCGCTGAAGACAGGGCAGGCAGATGTCATCTCGGCTTTTTCGTCGGACGGGCGGATCGCCGCCGATCGTCTGACCGTGCTCGCTGATCCCAAGGGCGCGGTACCGCGCTACGACGCGATCCTTCTTGCCGCGCCGGGGCGCGCACACGACGCCCGCTTCCTCGCCGCCCTCCGCCCGCTGGTCGGCAGCATCCGCGTCGAGGATATGCGCACCGCCAATTATTCGGTCGACCGCGATACTGCGAAGGCAACACCAGCCGCTGCGGCCGCTGCACTCGACGCACGGATCAGATCGCGAAGCGCGCCGTCACCCTGATGTCGCGTCCGGCAAGGGGGGCGTAATCCTTGAGGAAGCTCGCATGGCGGCGCGCCGTCACGTCGAGCAGATTATTGCCCGACAGGATCAGGCTGAACGCCCGATTGCTTGCGATGGGGTGCACGCCGATCGACGCGTTGACCATCGTAAATCCCTTGGTCGGCGTCTCGAAATCGGCGATGCGATCCTGCCGGTCGACCCACTCGACCTCCGCTCGGCCGAATATCCGGCCGCCGCGCGCTTCGACGCCGCCCAGCACACGCAGAGGTGGAATTCGCGGTGCGGGGCCGACGCTGGTAATTCCCGCGTGAACATAGTCTGCCAGTGCATCCACCACGATCTGCGTCGTGCCCATCCGTGCGAGCGTGTAAGACCCTTCGATCTCGAAGCCGTAATAGCGCGCCTTACCCTGCGATGTCGCATAGACGGGCAACCCATCGTCCAGACCACCGGTCGCAAACTCGTCCACATAGTTGGAGAAGCGATTGAAATAGACCGACGCTTCTATGTCATAATTGCGGCCGTGCCCGTGCAGCGATGCTTCGATACCGTTCGCCTGTTCCTTGGCGAGCGTCGGCAAGCCGATCTCGAATGCTTCGGTGCCCGCGTGCGGGCCATTGGCGAACAATTCCTCGGCGGACGGCGCCCGCTCGCTGTGCGATAGGTTGACGCCGATCTTCCACCCTTCGACGATCGCTACCGACCCGCCGATCGAACCCGAAAGCAGGTTGAAATCGCGCTGACCCGCGAAGAACGTCGGCTGGTTCTCACCCGGCATTGCCTTCAACGTCGCATGTTCGTAGCGCGCGCCGCCCTCAAGCTTGAACGCGCCGAAATCCAGCTGTTGCAGCGTGAAGATACCCGCAATGTCGGTGCTGCTACGCGGAAGGAAAGCCTCATCGCCGATCACGTTGAAATCGCGATATGAAAATTGTGCGCCGGTCACCCCGCGCCAGACACCATGCTGCGCTTGGGCAAGCTCCAGCCGCCCTTCCATCCCCTGCGAATAGAATGCCGTGCCGATGCTGTTATCGGCCTCCAACTCGAAATGGCGGTAGCGCGCCGCGCCCAGACGGAAGCGGATTTGTTCCAGCACATTACCGCCGGTATCGACCGCGGCACGCGCATCGAGGCGCGTCTGTTTTACGTCGAGACGCGGTGCCTCCTGCGCCTGGCCAGGCAGGGTCGCGAAACGGACCGGTACGCCATAAAGGCTGTCATAGCGGCTGACGGCAATTCCATAATTGCCCGTCGATGTGATGACGGATGCGCCGAACGCAGCATCCCACGTCCGCGATTGGGTATTGGGCAGCTTCCCCTTCACGGCCGCATTGGCCGCAAAATCAATGTCGTCGCCCGGCGTCACGATCGCGGCGGCCGATTCCAGTGCCTGCGCGCGCAAGTCGGGTGTCAGCGCATAGCCGCCAATCCTCAGATCCCCCGATTTGGCATAGCTTCCGTCGGCGTGGAGCACGATATTTTCGGTCACCTTGGCATCGGCCGCGGCACCGATCGAGCGTTCGTCCGCGGCGCTGCCGTAGGTCGCCTGTCCCTGCAGACGGTAACCGTTCGCAGGCATCGTCCGCGGAATTCGCGTATCGATGACGTTGACGACACCGCCGATCGCCTCCGACCCATATAGCAAGGCCGACGGGCCCCGTACGACCTCGATCCGCTCGGCAAGCAACGGATTGATGATCACGGCATGATCGACACTCGTGCTCGAAACGTCGAAGCTGCCAACGCCGTCGGTCAGGACCCGAATGCGCGCGCCCTGGAAGCCGCGCAGGATCGGACGCGACGCGCTCGGCCCGAACGATGTCGAAGTGACGCCCGGTAAATGGGTCAGCGTATCGGCGATGGTCGGCCGCAAGTCGCGCGCGAGATCGGTCCCGCTGATCACCGACGTGCCCGCAATCACATCCTCGCGCGTGTGGGCGAGCGGCGCGGTCACGACGATGTCTGCCGGATCGGCGCCCGCGTCCGCATATGCGATCGACAGCGGGGCCAGAAAAGTCGTCATCATTGCCGCCGCAGCCGTTTTGCGCATTCGCTTGCTCCTCAGTGAGGGAGCCGCGATAGCGTAATGATACAATATATCAACGCATGTTTTCGCATATGCAGCACGTTTCGTCGCAAGCCCGGCGCGGCGGCTGTTGCTCAAAAGATGATCAGCTTGCCCGGCATAAAAACCTGCGACCGCTTCGTGGGCCGGCTGCTAAGGTGTTGCCATGTTCAACGAACGCGCGCGATTTCGCCTCCACCACCCCACCCGACACGTCCCGAAGCTCCAAGAGGCACCGAGTGCAGAACCGCTGCCAGTTCTCGCGCAACGGGCGATCCAGGCTTTTCGGGCCGGTCCAAAGGACGATTTGGCGGTCGGACCAGTATGGGACGCACTTGTGCGCGACAATCAAGCGGAGCTCAGGGTTGCGCTCGCCGACGGCGACGCGGCAACACTTGCCACCGATTTTGCCGCGCTCGGCCGGTCAAGCGCCGCGCAGGGATTTTTCGGCGGTGCGCGCCAACATGCGAAATGCGCCGCTGATCCCACCTTTGCCGCGCTGCTCGCGCCTGGACATATGACAAGCTCGTCTCGCTTGCGGAAGCCATCGGCGCCGCCAGGCTTGAATTGCCGGAGACGGGCGCGTGGGCAAAGACCGTAGAGATTGCGCCTGAAGCCCTGTTCGCGTTGGTCGAGCAGAAGCTCGGGCTTGATTTGTCTCCTCCGTCTCACATCGGTGGCCAGCTCGGGCTGAGCGCTGGCAGTCGCACATTGACCATGCGCGTGATCGAGGCCATCTATGCCGCTTACCGGATCGAGCAAGTCGCCCGGACGCACGGATTGTCACGCATCTGTGAAATTGGCGGCGGCGCGGGCCTTACGGCTTATTACGCCGTGCTCATGGGCATCGATGACTATGTCATTAT
>DATMIP010000170.1:0-5778 GCA_035554515.1 Sphingomonas sp.
GGTGCTGCTCCCCGCAATCCCTTTCGCCGTGACGGCGGCCAAGGCGTCCACGCGGGGCAAAGGGCGCGCCGCCGGCGTCACGCTTGCAATTGGTCTGGCCTTTTCGATCGCTTTCGATCCGGCCAAGTCGGCGGCGGTCGAGGAGATACAGAAGCGGACGGAAAACGGGGAGTCGGATGAGGCACTGGGCGGCGAATTGTTCGACCGGGCCGGGTCCGACGCTCCTTGAACCGCTCCGACCTGACGATCCACGGATGCCGATCATCGCCGTTGACGGTGCGGACCTTCGCATCGGTCAGATCGACAGCGATCCCGCCGGTCCGCGAGAGAGCTGGCGCATCGAGCTTGAGCCAACGTGGCACGCAGGTGCGCGGGAGGCGGCGGTCGCTGACGGCGATGTCAGCCCAGGCGCAGGCACGCTTGAACTGATCCAGATCGAGCCTGTACGGGCTGCGCGTCGCGAGCAGATGCCAGGCGCGCCCGCCGCGGTTGAGCACAGCCAGGCACACGTCGCGCGTGCAGCGCGCGCCGGGCAGGATATCGAGGTCCAGCGCCGCCGCCTGCACGCCCGAACCCTCGCCCAGCTGCGCGCGCACATACTCCCTGGCGAGCGGGCGCAGCAGATGCAGCGCGCCTTCTGGCGTGCGCACGGCGAGATGCTTTCCGTCGCCGGTGATGAGCAGATCGGGCGCGGGCGTGAGCAAGGCCCAGACCGTCCCGATTGCCAGCGGAATCACGCCCAGCCGTCGCATCCTCGTCCGCCACAACGCGATCCATAGCCCGCCCGCGACCATCAGCAGGAAGGCGCCGAGCGACATCGACGGCAGGGCCGCTACCGCACCGGGCAAGGCCGCGACATGACGCGCGAGACCGAGCAGGAGCGCCAGCCCCTTCCCTGCCAGCCACCACATCGGTGTACGCAGGCCTACGCAATCGCCCAGCAGGGCCAAAGCCTCGAGCGGCATGATGATGAAGGTCGTCAGCGGGATCGCGACGATGTTGGCGAAAGCGCCGTAAATGCCGGCGCGGTGGAAATGATAGGCCGCGATCGGCATCAGCGCGAATTCGACGAGGAAGCCGGTCGCCAGCAGCGCCCCCAATTCGCGCATCAGCCGGCGGGGCCAGGATTCGTCGCGCTTCATCACCCAGCCGCGCACGCGCGGATGTTCGTGAAAGGCGATGATCGCCGTGACAGCGGCGAAACTGAGCTGGAAGCTGGGGCCGACCAGCGCCTCGGGCCGGAACAGCAGCACGACGAGCGCCCCCGTCGCGACCAGCCGCAAGGTCATCGCTTCGCGCCCGAGCGCGATACCACCGAGGACGAGCATGGCCGCGACGCACGAACGGACCGTCGGTACCTCGGCGCCCGACAGCATCGTGTAGCCAAGCCCGGCTGCCGCACCCGCAGCCGCGGCGATCAGCAGGAGTGGCGCGCGCAATGCGAGCCATTGCGACAGGGCCAATAGCCGCAAAGTGAGCAGCATCGTCGCGGCGATCACGGCGGTCACATGCAGGCCGCTGATCGAAAGAAGATGGGCGAGCCCCGATTGGCGGAAGGCATCGCTGTCTTCCTGAACGATCGCACCGGTGTCGCCCGTCACGAACGCGGCCGCAACTCCGCCCGCGCTGCCGGCGAGCCTGCTCTCGATATGTGCCGTCAGCCGGGTCCGGCGATCGGCCAGCCAGGCCATGAATCCGCCTCCGTCCGGCGCCGGGGATGCCAGGACGACGGGCCCAAGCGCCTTGCCGGTGGCGCCAATCCGCTGGAACCAGGCGACGCGTGCAAAATCATAGGCACCCGGCAGAGGTGCCGGAGGGGGCGGCACCAGCCGTGCCCGCAGCATGATCCGGGCGCCGGGCGATATCGCGTCGGGCAACACATCGTCGTCGAACGATATCCGCACATGGGGCGGCATATCGGGCAAAGCCTCGGGCGCGAGCAGAAGCCGCACCTTCTGCCTGGCCGGCAGCCGGGTGATCGCCTCGACCCTTGCCGTCATCGATATCACAGCCGGACGATCAAGCACCGGCGCCGCGACGCGCTCGCTGCGCACCCACGCCAACCCGCAGCCAAGGCAGGATGCCGCCAGCAGCCACGCCAAAGCGCGTCCTGTCCTCCCTCGCCGGGCCAGCATGGCGACGAGCAGAGCCGCGCAACCGATACCGCCAAGGAAAACCCGCCACGCTTTCGCGTCCGGCAGCCCGAACCAGGCGGCGATTCCCGCCGCGAGTGCGACCGGCAACCATAAGGGCAGCTGATCGCGTTCGGCTTCGAGCCACAATTCCAGCCGCGCCATCAAGTGGCGCAAACGCGCCCAAATAGGCCGCCCGCCCGTTTGTGGGGTCCGAAGCGCTATGCTAGGGGCGCTCACCATTTTTCATCGGCCATGGCCGGCACAGCTTGGGAGACAGGCGCTTTGGGCGCAAGCACCGCCGCAGGCGGCGAGGTCGTGACACGGTTCGCGCCCTCCCCCACCGGCTTCCTGCATATCGGCGGTGCGCGCACCGCCTTGTTCAACTGGCTATACGCCAGGCACATGGGCGGCAGGTTCTTGCTGCGCATCGAGGATACCGATCGCGCGCGCTCGACCGAGCCGGCGATCGAGGCGATTCTCGACGGAATGACCTGGCTCGGTCTGGCTTGGGACGGCGACGTCGTCTATCAGTTCGATTGCGCACAAAGGCATGCCGAGGTGGCGCAGGCGCTGCTCGACAAGGGTGCTGCCTATCGCTGCTATGCGACCGCCGAGGAACTGGAGGCGATGCGCGCCGAGCAGCGCGCCGCCAAGCAGCCGCTCCGCTATGACGGCCGCTGGCGCGACTGCGTCGCCGGCCCCGAGCAGGAAGGCAAGCCGTTCGTCGTCCGCCTCAAGGCCGAACGCGAGGGCGAAACCACGATCCAGGATCGCGTGCAGGGCCCGGTCACCGTGCAGAATAGCGAGCTCGACGACATGGTGCTGCTCCGTTCGGACGGCACGCCCACGTATATGCTGGCCGTGGTGGTCGACGATCATGACATGGACGTGACCCACGTCATCCGCGGCGACGACCATCTCAACAATGCCTTCCGCCAGATGGGCATCATCCGCGCGATGGGCTGGGCCGAGCCGGTCTATGCGCATATCCCGCTGATCCACGGTGCCGACGGCGCCAAATTGTCCAAGCGCCACGGCGCGCTCGGCGTCGATGCCTATCGCGACGAGATGGGCATGCTGCCCGAGGCGGTGAACAATTATCTGCTGCGGCTCGGCTGGGGCCATGGCGACCAGGAGATTATCAGCCGCGAGCAGGCGATCGAATGGTTCGATCTCGACGCGGTCGGCCGCGCGCCCGCCCGGTTCGATTTCAAGAAGCTCGAGAATCTGAACGGCCATTATCTGCGGGACGCGGATGATGGCCGGCTGGCCAGCCTGGTTGGGCCCAGAATGGGTAGCGCTACCAATCCGGAATCCACCGATTTGCTGCGACGCGCCATGCCTTTTTTGAAAATTCGTGCCAAATCTATCAATGAGATAGCGGACTCTGCTAGCTTTCTGTTTCGCACCCGCCCGATCGACATGGACGAGGGCGCGACCAAGCTGCTAGAGGACGGCGCTCGCCAGCTTCTGGCGAGCGCCCGGGACGCGCTTGCGGCGGTTTCGGACTGGAGCGCCCCGTCGCTCGAGTCCGCGATCCGCGAGGTGGCGGAGGAAGCCCAAATCGGCCTCGGCAAGGTCGCGCAGCCGCTGCGCGCAGCCCTGACCGGCCGGACGACCTCGCCCGGTATCTTCGATGTGCTGGCACTTCTCGGCCGCGAGGAGAGCCTGGCGCGGTTGGCGGATCAGATCGATCCGGTGAATTGATGGAGTAATTGAATGGCCGACAGCATTATCAGCATCGGGGGCAAGGATTATGACTTCCCGGTTCTGTCGGGCAGCACCGGCCCGGACGTTGTCGACATTCGCCGGCTGTACGCGCAGACGGGTGCCTTCACTTATGATCCCGGCTTCACCTCGACCGCGAGTTGCGAAAGCGGCCTGACCTATATCGATGGCGATGCAGGCATCCTGCTCCATCGCGGTTATCCGATCGACCAGCTCGCCGAACAATCGAGCTTTCTGGAAGTCGCCTATCTGCTGCTGAACGGCGAGCTGCCCAGCAAGGACGAACTCGACAATTTCACCTTCACCATTTCGCGCCATACGATGGTGCACGAGCAATTGGCGAGCTTCTTCTCGGGCTTCCGCCGCGATGCGCACCCCATGGCTGTTATGTGCGGCGTCGTGGGCGCTCTGTCCGCCTTCTACCATGACAGCGCCGATATCACCGATCCCAAACAGCGCATGATCGCGATGCACCGGATGATCGCGAAGATGCCGACGATCGCCGCGATGGCGTATAAGTATTCGGTCGGCCAGCCCTTCGTCTATCCGCGCAACGACCTTTCCTACACCGCCAACTTCCTGCGCATGACGTTCAGCGTGCCGGCGGAGGAATATCATCCCGATCCCGTGATCGTCGATGCGATGGACAAGATCTTCATCCTCCACGCCGATCACGAACAGAATGCGTCGACGTCCACCGTGCGCCTGGCCGGATCGTCCGGCGCCAACCCGTTTGCCTGCATCGCTGCGGGCATCGCATGCCTGTGGGGCCCGGCGCACGGCGGCGCCAACGAGGCCGCGCTCAACATGCTGCGCGAAATCGGATCTCCTGATCGCATTCCGGAATATATCGCACGCGCCAAGAACAAGGACGATCCATTCCGGCTGATGGGTTTTGGCCATCGTGTATACAAGAACTTCGACCCACGTGCGAAGGTAATGCAGAAGACAGCCTCCGACGTTCTAAACAAGCTCGGTGTCAAGGATCCGATCTTTGACGTGGCGCGCGAGCTGGAGCAGATCGCGCTCAAGGATGATTACTTCATTTCTAAAAAACTCTATCCGAACGTCGATTTCTATTCCGGGGTAATCCTGTCGGCTATCGGATTCCCGACGACGATGTTCACCGTGCTTTTTTCGATCGCACGCACGGTGGGCTGGGTAGCGCAGTGGAATGAAATGATTTCCGATCCCGAACAGAAGATCGGCCGTCCCCGCCAGCTATATGTAGGCCCGACGCGACGCGATTACGTGGCGAGCGCGCTTCGCTGATCGGAACCCGGTTCGGCCCCGTCCTGTCAGCCCCGGCCGGGACGGCGGCTGAGGTGGGGCTCGGCCAGGACGGGCGCGAAGCTGACAACGGCCACCGCGGCGATCACGAACGCAACCAGCACGCTGCCGAGGCGCGCGCTCAGCCAGGCGGTCGCGCAATAGAAGCCAAGCACAAAGTCGAGAACCAGCAGGCTTTGACAGAGAAAAGCGCCCGCGCCCCGACGCTGGGGCAAACGGGCATGTTCGAGCATCTGACGTACCTGAGCCAGTTGCCGGTCGGCAAATCCGGCGTCGATCGCAGCGGCCTCGACGCGTTGAGCGTCGGGATGGCGCAGCCGGTAGGTGACGGCATAGCGGCGTAGCGCTTCCAGCCGCGTGTCTGCGAGCCGATGGGGCGGATCGATCCCGAACAGAAACCGCACCAGCCTGGAATAGCTGCGGGGCGGACGCAGGCTCCCAACCGGATCCCTGCGCGACAGCAGGATCACCAGCCGTTCCTGCGAGCTGAGCTTCGGCTCGGTGGGCAGATCGAGCCAATCCGCCGTCTCGAACGGATGGCTTGCCGCAAGATCGAGATACGCCATGAGCAATTCCCCTGGTCGGCATTCCCCACATGTGCCGACGGGATGCGATTACGCTCACG
>DATMIP010000171.1:0-6644 GCA_035554515.1 Sphingomonas sp.
CTAGGGCCTGTGGGGAATTGGGATTCCCATTTGTGTAGGGATGTGATTCACGCTTTGGATGAACCGCTTTGTACTGACCGACGCTCAATGGGCGAAGATGGAGCCACATTGTTTGGGCAAGCCGACGGACCCTGGACGGAGCGGAGTGAACAACCGGCTTTTTTTGGAGGCGGTGCTGTGGATTGTCCGGACGGGGAGTCCATGGCGTGACCTGCCGGCGATGTTCGGCAACTGGAGCACGGCCTACCGCCGGTTCAGGGATTGGCGCGAAGCCGATGTTTTCAAGCGGATATTCGATGCTCTGTCGGAGGAGCCGGACATGGAATATGCCATGGTCGACGCCACCATCGTCAAGGTTCACCGGCACGGCCAGGGCGCAAAAGGGGGGCTCAGGGCCAGGCCATCGGCCTCTCAAAAGGTGGCATGACAACCAAGATCCTGGCGCTCACCGATGCCTTGGGCAATCTTGTGCGCTTCGTCCTGCTGCCGGGAAACCGCTACGATACCATCGGCGTCGCGCCGCTGATCGAGGGCATCGACTTCGATGCTCTGCTCGGTGACAAGGCCTTTGACGCCAACTGGATCGTCGAGGAACTCGACCGACGCGGAGCCAAGGTCGTCATCTCGCAACGGCCAAACCGCCTCACTCCGCTCACCATCGACGAAGAGATGTACAAATGGCGCCATCTGATCGAAAACTTCTTCTGCAAACTCAAAGAGTTCAAGCGCATCGCCATGCGCGCCTGCAAAACCGACCGGAGCTTCGAAGCCATGATCTACCTCGCCGCCGCCGTCATCAACTCACGCTAATTCCCCACAGGCCCTAGTTCGTTTTTGGGGTGTTTTTGTTTTTGGCGGCCGATCCGTGCGCACGATCCGCAGCCTCTGACAAACTCGCTCGCCGCTCCTATATGGGCCGCCAAGGAATGATCCATGTCTGATTCCACCGTCATCTGCAGCTACGCCCGCACCCCGATGGGCGGTTTCCAGGGTGCCTTATCCAGCGTCAGCGCGACCGAACTCGGCGCCACCTCGGTCAAAGCGGCGGTCGAGCGCGCCGGAGTCGACCCCGCCAGAATTGAGCGGATCTATATGGGCTGTGTGCTGCCGGCGGGGCTCGGCCAGGCGCCCGCCCGCCAGGCCGCGCTCGGCGCCGGCCTGCCCCAGTCGGTCGAGGCAACGACCGTTAACAAGATGTGCGGATCGGGGATGCAGGCCGCGATCATGGCCGACGAGGCGCTGCGCGCGGAATCGATCGACATTGCCGTCGCGGGCGGCATGGAGAGCATGTCCAACGCCCCCTATCTGCTCGCCAAGCATCGCTCGGGCGCGCGCATCGGGCATGATCGGGTGATGGATTCGATGATGCTCGACGGGCTGGAGGATGCCTATGAACCCGGCAAGGCGATGGGCGTGTTCGCCGAGGAAACGGCGCGCGAATATCAATTCACGCGCGAGGCGCAGGATGCCTTCGCGATCGAAAGCCTGCGCCGCGCAAATGCGGCGATAGGCGGCGGGCTTTTCTCCGACGAGGTCGTGCCGGTAACGGTAAAGGGCCGTGGCGGCGACACGATCGTTGCCGAGGACGAACAGCCGGGCAAGGCGCGGCCCGACAGGATCCCGTCGCTCCGACCGGCATTCAGCAAGGACGGCACCATTACCGCCGCCAACGCCTCGTCCATTTCAGACGGCGCGGCAGCCCTGGTGCTGGCGCGCGAAAGCGTGGCGCGCGCGCAGGGCCTCCCGATCGAGGCGCGCCTGGTCGCGACCGCCGGCCACGCCCATGCGCCTGCCCAATTCACCACCGCGCCCGTCGAGGCGATCCGCAAACTTCTGGCGAAGGCCGGCTGGGCGATCGGCGATGTTGACCTGTTCGAGGTCAATGAGGCGTTCGCGGCGGTGACGATGATCGCGATGCGCGATCTCGGCATCCCGCACGACAAGATCAACGTCAACGGCGGCGCCACCGCGCTCGGCCACCCGATCGGCGCCTCGGGCGCGCGCATCATGGCGACATTGATCGCGGCTCTGAAGGCACGCGGGCTCAAGCGTGGCGTCGCCGCGCTCTGCATCGGCGGCGGCGAGGCGACGGCGGTCGCGATCGAGATAGCGGCGTGAAGGTCGAGGGTGGCTGCCATTGCGGGCTGGTCCGGTTCGAGGCCGAAGTGCCCGATGGTCCATTGCGGATCGACGATTGCAATTGCTCGATCTGCAGCATGACCGGCTATCTTCACCTGTTGGTGCCGGAGGATAAGTTCAGCCTGGTGGAGGGGCGCAAGGAAACGACGACCTACCGCTTCGGCACCGGTGCCGCGCAGCACATTTTCTGCAGCCAGTGCGGGATAAAAAGTTTCTATCGTCCGCGATCTCACCCTCGCCACGTCAGCCTGAATTTCCGCTGCATCGATGAAGGCCATGGGCTGGACGTGATGATTATACCGTTTGACGGACGAGATCATCCGGGCGTCGTCGGATAGCCGGCACGCAACCCCGGGCCGCCAAACCGCGACCCATCTACGCGGCTAAGCCACTTCAGCCAGGACGACGGGAGAGGTTCGCTAGCTTTTCTACCTGCCGCTTGGCTCGACCGCTGGCGCGCGATACACCGGCTGAAGAGGGGATTTGCATGAAGCCAGCAGCCGTAGATGTGGGTGAACGATCACCCCTTCGCCTTGTCATCATCGCCTCCACGCTCGGCACCGTGTTCGAATGGTATGATTTCTTCGTCTACGGGACACTCGCCGGCGTCATTGCTCAGAATTTCTTCCCGTCGGGCAACAGCGCGGTATCGCTGCTCATCGCGCTGGCGACGTTCGGGGTAGGCTTCGGCATGCGCCCCGTCGGCGCGATATTGTTCGGGATTCTGGGCGATCGGCTGGGTCGCAAATATACCTTCCTCGTAACGGTATCGCTGATGGGCGGAGCGACCGCGGCGGTTGGCCTGCTGCCGACTTATGCGTCGATCGGGATTGCAGCCCCCATCCTGCTGGTGCTGCTGCGGATCGCGCAGGGGCTGGCGCTTGGCGGTGAATATGGCGGGGCGGCGATCTATGTTGCGGAACATGCGCCGCGCAAGAGGCGCGGGCTCTACACCAGCTTCATTCATGCCGGTGTTGCGGGCGGCTTCCTGTTGAGCATCGGCGTCGTGCTCGCGGCCTATGGCCTTGCCGCGAAGGAGGATATGGCGGCATGGGGATGGCGCATCCCATTCCTGTTCAGCCTCGTCCTGCTCGCCATCTCGCTGTGGGTGCGCCTCATGCTGCGGGAGAGCCCGGTATTCCTGGCGATGCAGAAGGAGGGCAAGCTCGCCAGCAACCCGCTCAAGGAAAGTTTCGACACCTGGCCTAAATGCCGCCGGTTGATGATCGTATTGTTCGGCGTCACCGCCGGCCTGACGGTGATCTTCTACACCGCGCATTTCCAGTCGCTTTACTTCATTCAGAATGCGGTCCGGATCGACGATACGTCGGCGCGGCTGATCGTCGGGCTTTCGGCGCTCCTCAGCATCGGCTGGTATATTCTCTTCGGCTGGCTGTCCGACAAGATCGGGCGCAAACCGCCAATCATCGCCGGCTATGTGCTGATGCTGATCGTCGCCTTTCCGCTGTTCCACCTGATGTCGAACGCGGGTAATCCCGATCTGGCGGCCGCGACCGCGCGCGCGCCGGTGGTGGTGCGCGGCAGCGACTGCAGCTTCAATCCGCTCGCGACCCGGGGTCAGGTAACGGCGTGCGGACGCGTGCTGGATAGCCTGTCGAAACGCGGTATCACCTATCGCAAGGTCGCGATCGCACAGGGCGCGCCGATGGTGACGATCGGCAGCAACGTGCTGGTGACATCGGACGATGCAGCCATCGAGCGCGCGCTCGCCAATGCGGGTTATCCGGTCGGTAAGGTCACACCGCCACGCAAGCGAGCCATCAAGGTCGCGCTCGCCATCGTCGTGATCGCCTTCATCTCGGGGATGACCTTTGGCCCGGTCGCGGCATTGCTGGTGGAGTTGTTCCCGGCGCGGGTGCGCTACACCTCGCTGTCGATACCCTACCATATCGGTACGGGCTATTTCGGCGGCTTCCTGCCCTTCATCAATCAATATATCGTTGCCAAGACCGGCGATCCCTTCGCGGGCATCTGGTATACTGTCGGTGTGACCGCCATTGCCTTGCTGGTGGTAGCGCTGGGTATCCCTGAAACCGCGGGCCGCGATCTGGAATGACCGATGCAGACACGGCGCTGGCCGAGCGTCTTGCCGATGCGGCCGGGGCCGCGATCCGCCCTTATTTCCGCAGGCATTTCGCGATCGAGGCCAAGGCCGACGCCTCGCCGGTGACCGAGGCGGATCGCGCCGCCGAGGCGGCGATGCGCGCGATCCTGTCGGCCGAGCGCCCGCATGACGGCGTGATCGGGGAAGAATATGGGTCCGATCGGCCTGACGCCGAACGACTGTGGGTGCTCGATCCGATCGACGGCACGCGATCCTTCGTCGCCGGACGGCCGATCTTCGGGACGCTGGTTGCGTTGCTTGAGGCGGGTAAGCCGGTGCTCGGCCTGATCGACCAGCCGATCGCGGGCGAGCGCTGGATCGGCGTTGCCGGCCAACCGACGACGCTCAATGGCGTGCGCGTCCAAACCCGCGCCTGCGCCGCGCTGGCGGACGCGCATCTGGCGACGACGGGGCCGGGTTATTTTTCCCCGACGGGCTGGGCCGCTTTCGAGCGCGCGCGCAGCACGGTGCGCGATACATTGTGGGGTGGGGATTGTTACAATTACGCGCTGCTTGCTTCGGGCCATCTCGATCTTGTCATCGAAGAGGGTCTCAAATTATATGATTTCGCGGCGCTCGTGCCCGTGGTCGAAGGTGCCGGTGGGCGAATGTGCGACTGGCGGGGACGCGCGCTCGACTGGATCAGCGAGGATCGCGTGATCGCGGCGGGCGATGCGCGGCTGATCGAGGCGGTGATCGCGGCGATGGATTAAACCGTTCAGGCTGGTGCTAAGCCGCCCTGCGTATCCGCGCGAAGGAGCGAAAGAGATCGCGCATGATCGGATCGGCGACCTCTTCGGTCAGGCTGTCGATCAGTTCGGGCACAGTCTCGCCGGAGGCGATGGAGACGCGCTGCCCCGCCATTTCCCAATTGCCGAACGCGCGCGCCTGCACGACACGTGTGCTCAGCAGGACCACGGCACGGTGGCGCGGATCGGCCTTGATGAGATCGAATGCGAGCACAACCTGGGCATCATCGCCCTCAAGCGCCTGCATGAAACGATAGCCATCATACAGCAGCAGGCCTGTTATCCCGGCGGCGGCATTGTTGCGCCGCGACGCTTCGAGAATGTCCTCGATCGCCGTCGCCGGCAATCCGGGCCGGGCGGTGCTGATGTACGTGATCTGCAGCATTCGACTTCCTCTTCGAACGGCAAGGTGCGCCCAAAGCGGTTAAGATCGGCTGAACCTTAAACCGGGTGGACCCGCATAGGACATGGGCTTATGGGCATTTGCCATGCAGTCGCGCCGCAGCCTTAGCCCGCTTCGACTTACGCGCCCTTAGGCGCGTCGATTGCTTGTGCGCCCGACCGGGCCACCGTCACCGCCTAAGGGACCGCCGCCGCGCCGAAACGGGCGCCCCGACGTTCTTGTGTGCAGAGACTATCCATGACCATGCTCGCCGATCCTTCCGTAAAATACCGGCCTTTCCCGCCGATCGACCTGCCCGACCGGCAATGGCCGTCGCGTACGATCACTGCGGCGCCTCGCTGGCTGTCGACCGATCTGCGCGACGGCAACCAGGCGCTGATCGATCCGATGAACGAGGAGAAGAAGACCCGCTTCTTCGATCTGCTCGTCAAGGTCGGGTTGAAGGAGATCGAAGTCGGCTTCCCGAGCGCAGGCGCGACCGAGTTCGATTTCATCGCGGGCCTCGTCCGCTCGGGGCGCATCCCCGAAGACGTCACCATTCAGGTACTGACCCAGTCGCGCCGTGACCTGATCGAGAAGAGCTTCCAGAGCCTGGAAGGCGCGCCCAAAGCGGTCGTCCATCTCTACAACGCGGTGTCCCCCGCATGGCGCCGAATCGTGTTCGGCATGAGCCAGGACGAGATTCGCGAGATTGCGGTGACCGGTGCCAAAATATTGCGCGACGAAGCCGCCAAGCGCCCCGAGACCGACTGGCATTTCGAATATAGCCCGGAAACCTTCTCGACTGCCGAGCTCGATTTCAGCCTGGAGGTGTGCGAGGCGGTGATGGAGGTGTTGCGTCCGACACCGGACCATCCGATCATCTTCAACCTGCCCGCGACGGTCGAGGCGGCGACGCCCAATATCTATGCCGATCAGATCGAATGGTTCGGAAGGCATATCCGCAACCGCGACAGCGTCGTGATCTCGCTCCATCCGCACAATGATCGCGGCACGGGCGTCGCGGCGGCGGAACTGGGGCTGATGGCCGGCGCCGACCGGATCGAAGGCTGCCTGTTCGGCAATGGCGAGCGCACCGGCAATGTCGATCTGGTGACGCTCGGGCTCAATCTCTACACACAGGGCATCGATCCGAAGCTCGATTATTCGGACATTGACGAGGTGATCAACACGGTCACCTATTGCAACAATCTGCCCGTCCATCCGCGCCACCCTTATGCCGGGGATC
>DATMIP010000172.1:0-7004 GCA_035554515.1 Sphingomonas sp.
GCCGACGCGGCGCAGCTGTCCAAGCAGCTGGCGACGATGGTCCACAATGTTCCCGTCGACCTCGACATCGAGGCCGAGTTCACCAAGCGGCCCGACCGCGCGAACCTGCGCAGCGTCTTCCGCGACTGGGAGCTGCGCGACCCGCTGCGCCGGCTCGAGGAGGCGCTGTTCGCCGCCGAGGCCGAGGAGATCCCGCGCCCCGAGGTCGCCGACGCCCGCACCGTGCCGGTCAGGACCGGCCCCGCGTCCGGCATCGCGAGGCTCGAGGGCGACGAGCTGGTCCTCATCGCCGCCCCGCCCGAGGCGCCCGAGGGCGAGCTGATCCCCGCCAGCACCACGTGGCGCTACGGCGCCTACGCGGGCGGCGACTACGCGCTCGCGGGGGAGGTCGACGACCCGGCCGAGCTCGTCGCCGCCGCCGGCGACCGGCCCGTGCTCGCGCACGACGCCAAGGCGCTCGGCGACGTCCCGCGCAACCTCGTGTTCGACACCCAGCTCGCCGCCTACCTGCTCGATCCCGCACGCCGGGGCTTCCCGCTCGACGAGCTCTGCGAGGAGCGCGGCCTCGCCGTGACGGCCGACGACGAGCAGGCCGCGCGCGCCGTGCTCGTCCACGAGCTCGCCGCGCTCCAGCGCCCGACGCTCAACGAGCGCGGCCTCACCGACCTGATGACCGACATCGAGATCCCGCTCGTGCACGTGCTGCGGGAGACCGAGAAGGTCGGCATCAAGCTCGATGTCCGGCGCCTCGAGGAGGCGGCGAGCCGCATCCGCGTCGACGCCGACCAGCTCGAGCGCGAGATCTGGGACATCGCCGGCGAGGAGTTCATGATCGGCTCCCCGCAGCAGCTCGCCGAGGTGCTGTTCGTCAAGCTCGGCCTGAGCCGCAAGCGCCGCGGCAAGACCGGCTTCAGCACCGACGCCCGCGTGCTGCAGGCGATCCGCGACGAGCACGAGATCGTCCCCAAGATCGAGCGCTGGCGCATAGGCCGCATCCTCGGCGATATAGGCGGCGACATCGGCGTCCTGGCCCGTGCCTGGCCGCAAATCTTCGTTCCAGTGCGGATTACGCAGGAAACGCATATCGAGCACGAGATCGGCGTCGCGCGGCAATCCACGAGCGTAGCTGAAGGACGTCACCGCCAACGTGGGTTCGCCATGGTCGGCTTCCGCGAAGCGGCGCCGTATGTCCTGCTGCAGCGCGTTAGTGTTGGTCTCGCTGGTATCGATCAGGTGATTGGCGGCATCACGCAGCGGCTTGAGCAGGGCACGCTCGCTTGCGATGCCATCTTCCGCCGGGCGGTCGATCGCCAGCGGGTGGCGGCGACGGGTCGCCGAAAAGCGCTGGGCAAGAACCGCGTCGCTTGCATCGGCGAACAGGATCTCAATGTCCTGGGCTTCGGCTGCACGGAGCTTCGCGACCCGCCGCAGGATTCCCGGTGAATCGAATCCGCGCGTCCGGCTGTCGATTCCGATCGCAAGGGGCCGGCTGACATCGGGCGCGCCCTGGGCCAGCGGGCTGGAAAGCAGGCGGTCGAGCAGGCTGAGCGGCAAATTATCCACGGTCTCCCAGCCGAGATCCTCCAGCGTCTTGAGCACCGTGGTCCGTCCCGCGCCGGACAGGCCCGTGACGAGCAATATGCGGCTTGGCCGACTCATGGTGACAAGCCATAGAGAAACAAAGCTTTCTCAACCTTGACCGGCGCCGAAGCCGCAAACGGGTCGAGCGCGATGACGGGCAGCGCCAGGCCTTCGATCACCCGCACCGGCAACAGTTCATCGGGCATGCGCGGTACCGGCTCGTCGAGCGAGATCGCGAGCGCGAGCGGCGCCTCTTCCATGAATGGCAGCGCCAGGATGCCGACCCCACGCACCTCGATCTGGCCTTCGATATTTGGCCCGGACCGCGCATGGAGACGACCGCCACGCGCTTCGATGATTATTCCATCGTCGCCAACCAATCGGGCACCGCGATCGATCATCCTTAGCGCAAGGTCGGATTTGCCCGAGCCAGGCGCGCCCGTGAGCAATATGCCGCGGCCGTCCAGCGCAACACAGCTGGCGTGGATGGTCGTCGTCATTTTTCCGCTGCCGGCAATCGGATCGAGAAGCGGGCACCGCAATTATCGTCCTCCCGATCGGTAACCGAGATCGAACCGGTATGCCCTTCGACGATCGCCTTGGCGATGGCGAGCCCGAGCCCGGAATGCCGCCCGAACACCTCACCCTCGGGGCGGATCGAATGGAATCGGTTGAAGATCGCCTGGCGCTCTCCGGGCGGGACTCCCGGTCCGTCATCCTCGACCCTCACAACCACCTGCTGCCCGTCGCGCATCGCCGAAATCTGCACCAGCCCGCCCGGCGGCGAGAAGGAGATGGCGTTATCGATCAGGTTGTCGATCGCGCGCGCCAGTCTCTGCCCGTCCCCGAACAGAACCGCGCTGCCGCGATGCGGACGCCCGAAGGCCAGGCGGATGCCGTTCGGCAGGCCCCGCGCCTCGCGCGCTTCGACCAGTTGTTCGATCATATGGCCCAGATCGAGCGATTCGAAACGTGCGCGCGAAAGCTCCGCATCCATGCGCGATGCTTCCGACACATCGGTGATCAGGCGGTCGAGCCGGCGCACGTCATCGCGAATCACGACGAGCAGCCGCTCGCGCAGATCGGGTTCGCTGACGCGTTCCAGGCTGTCGATCGCCGAACGGAGCGAGGCGAGCGGGTTCTTCATCTCATGTGCGACATCCGCGGCAAACGCCTCGGTCGCATCGATCCGCTGGCGCAGGGCCTGACTCATGTCGGACAGAGCCCGCGCGAGTGTCCCGATCTCGTCCCGGCGCGACGGCAGGCGCGGAACCTGCACCTCGCGCGAGCGGCCAAGGCGCACGCGGTGGGCCGCCAACGCCAGCCGACGCAGCGGCCGGGCGATCGTCCGCGCGAGGAACAGCGAGAGCGCGACCGACAGCACGATCGTGCCAAGCAGCACGATACCCAGCCAGAAGCGTTCGGCGCGCACCGTATGGATGACGTCGCGCTGGTCGCTCGTAAGCAGCAGCACTCCCGGGTTGCGGCCGCTCACCTGCATCGCGCCCGATATGACAGGTGTCCGCGCAGGCGCGCGGCGGACCATCGTCTGGACGGTGCCCGCCTTCAGGGCGCTTACCGCCTCCGGCCAGGCGCCGATCCGATCGACGTCGGGCTCGACGAACGCCTCGGGCACTTCGGCCCCCACCACATGATCGATCACGCGGTCCATGAACCGCGCGACATGGCGCCGCCACGGTTCATCCTCGGGATTGCGCAGGAGATAGGTTGGCCGTCCGTCGCTCCATGAATCGATCGGCGCGCGTCGGCCGTCATAAAATCGGAAGCGGTAGCCGCTCGCATGACCCAATCTTCGCAACAGGGGGGCGAGCTGGGCGGCTGGCACCGCGCCAGCCGCGGCGGCGGCAAGCTGCGTTTCGGTCGCGATCGCGTCGGAACGTTCTTCGAGCAATTGGGAACGATAGCTGTCGAGGTAGAAGAAGCCCCCGGCAAGAACGATCAGGGCGAAGATGTTGACGGCGAGGATACGCGCGGTGAGCGACAGTCGCCACCGCGCCTCGCCGTTTTCATTCCTCCGAAAAACGGTAGCCAACGCCATAGAGCGTCTCGATCGCCTTGAATTCGTTGTCCACCTGCCGGAACTTGCGCCGCAGCCGCTTGATATGGCTGTCGATCGTCCGGTCGTCGACATAGACGTCATCCTGATAGGCGGTATCCATCAACTGGTCGCGTGATTTGACGAAGCCGGGGCGCTGGGCCAGCGCCTCCAGAATCAGGAATTCCGTCACGGTCAGCGTCACATCGCTTCCACCCCATGTGACGCGATGCCGGGCCGGATCCATCTCGAGCCGTCCCCGCACGATCTTTTCGGCGGGTGGGCCATTGTCTCCGTCCGGCTTGGCGCGCATTTCGACACGACGAAGGATCGCCCGGATACGCGCGATCAGCAGGCGCTGGCTGAAGGGCTTGGTGATATAATCATCGGCGCCAAGCGCGAGCCCGAGCGCTTCGTCGAGCTCGTCATCCTTCGATGTCAGGAAGATGGCCGGCAGCGGGCTCTTCTCGCGCAACCGTCGGAGCAGCTCCATTCCGTCCATTCGCGGCATCTTGATATCGAGCACGACGAGGTCGGGGGGGTTGTCGGTCAGCGCCTTGAGGGCGGTTTCGCCGTCCGTATACATGCGAACGGCAAAGCCCTCCGACTGGAGCGCAATCGACACCGAGGTCAGGATGTTGCGATCGTCGTCGACGAGCGCGATCGATGCCGTCATTCTCGCCTTTCGCACCCGTCGGCAGGCGCCTGCCGGGCGATAGCGGCTTAGGCCGCGCCGCTCAACTGGCGGTGTTCAATCCCCGGTCGATTCGCCGCCGCTTCGATCCAGCATCGATGCTTTTCGCGAAAACGCGCCATCTTAACGCTAAAGAAACGGAATATGTGCTCGTAGGAATAGTATGTTTTACGATCGCATTCCGCCCGATCCGGCTCCGCAGGCCAAGGGCCCGCTGAGAGGCTGGTTTCGGTCACTGCTTGGCAGTCAGCCGGAGGAACCGGTCATCCGACCTCAGATATTGCCGCCCGAGCCGCCCGAGAGCGAATTGATCGGCACTGGCGAGATAGTTGATCTGGCGGCACTCGCGACCCAGCTCGCGGATCTCATCGCCGCCGCGCGCGAGCGGCTTGATGGGGTGGTGGAGAGCGTCGACAATTCGGCTGCCGAAGCGGCCGATTATCGCCGCGCGCTCAATGACGGGGCAACCGCGCTCGACGCGCACCGGTTGCACAATGACGCGGTCCAGGCGCTGGTCGAGGTGACGCGCGCGATGATCGAGCGGACCGAGACGGCCGAACAAAGATTGCGCGCGACCAATGTCGAGCTGCGCACGCTGCAGCAGGATCTGAGCGTCGCGCAGGAGAGTGCCGAGCGCGATCCCCTCACGGGCTTGCTCAACCGCCGTGCGCTCGAAGAAGGATTGAAGCGGGCGATCGTGACCGCGCGTCGGGCCGACGCGGCGCTTTCGGTCGCCTTTTGCGACATTGATAATTTCAAGCGGCTCAATGACGTGCATGGCCACTCGGTAGGCGATCGCGTTCTGCGGCTGGTCGGCGATTGCCTGTCGGAGGATGCCGACGACCGCACCTTCGTCGGGCGCCAGGGCGGCGAAGAGTTCGTTGTTCTGTTCGAGGGCCTGCCGGTGATCGAAGCGGCGGCCCGGATCGACGCGATCCGTGAGGCCTTGTCCCAGCGGACGCTCCGCTCACGCTCGGATGGCATACCGATCGGGCGGATCACCTTTTCCGCCGGCGTTGCCGCACTGAATGGTGGCGAAGACGGCGAAGCGCTGCTGCATCGCGCCGACCAGGCACTTTATCGGGCCAAGGAAAGCGGCCGCAATCAGGTGGTGATCGACCCGGGCCATTAGGGCACGATGACTTTAGGAAGAACCGTTCGTCTCGAGTAGCGATCGAGCTTGTCGAGGGTGGGCAGGTGCGAATTGCTCCCAGCAATTCGCAGCCATGCCGGGGGCATGGCGTGCCTGCCCGCCCGTATCGACAGATTGCGCCGGAGTCTCGATACGCCCGACGGGCTACCCGGTCGCTACTCGGCACGAACGGATCGGGGGTAAAGTCATGATGCTCTAATGCCCGGCGGCGATCGCCCGCGCTTCGTCCAGACCGCGCTCGATTGCATGGGTGATGCCTTCGCCGATCGAAGGGGCGGCGATTGCCAGCAGGACCAGGCCGGCGAGCAAAGTTGCCGGTAATCCCACCGCGAACAGGTTCATCGACGGTGCCGAGCGCGCAAGTACCCCCATCACGATCTGCACCAGGATCAGCGCAAAGCCTACCGGCAGGGCAATCGCCAGGCCGGCCGCGAGCATGTCGCCGCCGAACATGACCAGCCCGTGGATGCTGTCATTGCCGAGCGCCGGGCCTCCGACCGGCAGGGAATGGTAGCTGTCGACGACGATCGCCGCCAGCGCCAGATGGCCGCCGATCGAGAGAAACAGGAAGGTGGCGAGCAGCGAGAGAAAGGTTGCCAGGGCCGGCGTCGACGCTCCCGTATGCGGATCGATCATCGCCGCGAATCCCAGCCCCATCGCATTGCCAATAACTTCGCCCGCAAGCATGGCCGCCGAAAAGCCGATCTGGACTGCGAAGCCGAGCGCGAGGCCGGCCATAACCTCGCCCATCACCAGCGCAATGCCCGCAAAGGATGCGATGCCGTCGGGGGGAAGGTGGAACGGGACCGCGTTCAGTCCCGCCATTCCCACCGCAATGGCGATCACGAAGCGCACTTGCGGGGGCACCGCCGCCATCCCGAATACCGGCGCAGCGAAGAACGCCGCGCCGGGCCTGATCGCCGCGACCAGCCACAGCCACAGATTGGCCTCAAGTCCGGCGAAGGCGGGGGGAAGCATGGCGTCCCTCAGGCCGTCATCCCAGCGAAAGCCGGGATCTCATATGGCAGAACTATCACCAAATTTCCCGGGACCCCAGCTTTCGCTGGAGCGACGAAGCTTGGGATCACCGCACCACGTCCGGAATGCGGGCGAAGACATCGCGCGTGAAATCGGCCATCAACCCCATCATCGCGCTGCCGAAGAGAACCAGGCAAAGACCGACCACGATCAGCTTTGGCACGAACGAAAGCGTCTGTTCGTTGATCGACGTCGCCGCCTGGATCATGCCCAATATCAGTCCCGCCGCCAGCGCGGGAATCAGGATCGGCGAGGAAGCGAGCGCCAGAACCCATAAGGCCTGCTGGGCGACGCCAATGAAATAATCAGGGGTTGCCGCGCTGTCCATCGGCCTACTGGAAACTGCCTGCCAGACTGCCCATCGTCAGCGCCCAGCCGTCAACCAATACGAACAGGAGCAGTTTGAACGGCATCGAGATGATGGCCGGGCTCAGCATCATCATGCCGAGTGCCATCAGGGTCGACGCGATCACCAGGTCGAT
>DATMIP010000173.1:0-6241 GCA_035554515.1 Sphingomonas sp.
ACGACAAGGTCACAATCCGGCCGAGATCGGTATTCTCGTAGCCGCCGCCGACCGCGCCTGCCGCACCGCCGAAAAAGCCGACTCCGCCCCCCGCCGCGAAGCCGATATCGTTCTTGGCGGCATAGCCGTCCTCGGTCGCGATCGTCTCGGTCGTGCGCACGTTGGTGAGCGAGAGGATAGTGTTGGCTTCGGTCTTCTTGCTGCGGATGCCGCCGACCAGTCCGCCCAACCGGCCACCGATCAAGCCACCCGCGATACCACCGACCGCGCTGCCGCTGGCGTTCGAATTGGCGCCCTGGATCTCGGCGATCAGCACATAATCGGCCGCCTTGATCTGCCCCTGCCCCACGTTCGAGCCGCGCTGCAGCCCCAGATTGCCCCCGATAGCACGCTCGCGCTCAGCAGCGTTGAGGCCAGTGCCGCGATCGACCAAATTGAAGCAGCCCGAACGCTGGATCATTACCTTCAGCAGCTTCGACGGCGGCGCCAGGCTGAACTGCGTCCAGCCGATCGGATCGTCACCGTCCGCGACCGAGACCGTGCCGAGCTTGCGCGTGCAATGCGGCACATCGTTCATGGTCGATTGCTGCAGCTTCTGCCCGCTCGTCGCCTTCGCCAGCTTCGGCTCCGCCGCTGCCGACGCGGCCAGCGATACCGCGATCAACCCGACGCAAATCTTCCCGATCGAAATCATCCTGTCCCCCCTGCGAATTTGCTTCCTCATAGCACCGAAAATGTGACGCAAACAGCCGCAAACACGGCACTAAGCCTCCACCTGCGTCAGCACGAACGCATAGGCTTCCGCGCGTTCGTGAAGTGCCTCGAACCGTCCCGATTTGCCGCCATGGCCGGCACCCATGTTGATCTTGAGCAGAAGCGTCGCGTCGTTGGTTCGCGTTGCGCGCAGCCGGGCGGCCCACTTCGCAGGCTCCCAATAGGTCACGCGCGGATCGTTCAATCCCCCCGTGATCAGCGTCGGCGGATAGGCCTGGGGTCGGATATTGTCATAAGGCGAATAGCTGCGGATCAGATCGAATGCGGCCTTGTCGGTAATCGGATTGCCCCATTCGGGCCATTCGCCCGGCGTCAGCGGCAATTCGGCGTCGAGCATCGTGTTGAGCACGTCGACGAACGGCACGTCCGCGACGACGGCGCCCCATAGTTCCGGATCGGTATTGGCCACCACGCCCATCAGCTCGCCGCCTGCGGAGCCGCCGTTGATGGCGATCCTGCCGGGTGCGGTGAAGTTCGCCTCGATCAGGCCTTTCGCCGCGTCGACGAAATCGTGGAATGTGTTCCAGCGCGCCTCTGCCTTACCCTGCAGATACCAGTCATAGCCCAGATCGTCACCGCCGCGGATATGGGCAATGGCATAGGCCCAGCCCCGGTCGAGCAGGCTTAGCCGGCCGGTCGAAAAGCTTGGTGGGATGGCGTGGCCATAGGCGCCATAGGCATAGAGAAACAGCTTGCCTGTCCCATCCTTCGGGAAGCCGATGGGATAGACGATCGATACCGGCACCTTCGCGCCGTCGCGCGCCGTAATGCTAAGCCGCTCGGTCGCGTAGAGCGAGGGATCGTAGCCCGACGGCACTTCCTGTACCTTCAGCGTCGTCAGCGTCAGGTCGTCCGGATCGGCATCATAGACCGTCAGCGGCGTCACCATCGAGGAATAGGTCAGGCGATAAGCAGCGGGCGCGAACTCCGGGTTGGTCGATGCGTTCGCGCTGTAACTCGCCTCAGGAAAGCGCACCTTTCCCTCGCTGCCATCCCAGCCCCGCAGGATGATCTGGTCGAGCCCGTCGACGCGCGCCGCGATCATCAGATGGCGCTCGAACGCGGCGATCCCGGTCAGATAAATGCGATCCGATCCTGCAACGACCTCCTCCCAATCGCCCGGATTGGCCGGGTCCGCGCGCACGATACGGAAGTTCACATGCGTGTCGTTGGTCAGGATCCAGAGCGATCCGTGCGCCGAATCGACCGCATATTGCCGCTTCACCAAGCGCGGACTGACAAGCATCGGTTCGGCAGATGGATTGTCTGCGGGGATCAGCCGGACCTCGCTCGTCTGATTGTCCCCGGTTGCGATCTGGATCCACGCGCGGTCACGCATTCCCCCGACCGCGACGCGAAACCCTTCGTCCGCTTCCTCATACACGACCGCATCGTCCGCCTGATCGCTGCCAAGCCGGTGGAGCAAGGCCCGATAGCTGCGCCAATTGTCGTTGACCTCGGTATAAAAGATTGCGTCGGACGCCGCGCTCCAGGCGACGCCGCCATTCGTCACCGCGCTCACCGTTTCGATATCCTCGCCGGTGGTGAGGTCACGGATGCGCAGCACGTAACGTTCGGCGCCATTGTCGTCCGCACTCCACGCCATCCGCCGCCCGTCCGGGCTGACCGAGACCACACCGACGCGGAAATAATCCTTACCGGCGGCCTCGCTCGGCTCGTCCAGCAGCAACTGATCCGGACCGCCATCCACCCGCCGGCGCCAATGCCTGGGATATTGACCGCCGGCCTCATATGCCCACCAATATATCCAGTCGCCGTCCTTCTGCGGCACCGATGCATCGTCCTGCTTCACGCGCCCCTTCATCTCCTCGAAGATCGTATCGATCAGAGGTTTGTGCGGCGCCATCGCCGCTTCGAAATAGGCATTCTCTTCGCGCAGGTAGGACAGCACCGCCTCGTCGCGCACCTCGGGATAAGCGGGATCCTTCAGCCACGCCCAGGGATCGTCGATCCGGACGCCATGATGTTCGTAAGTGGAAGATGTGGTGGTGGCGACGGGTGGCGGCGGAAGAATGTTCATCGCGCTCCTCTGGTGTCGAACCGTCGGCATCGCAAGCGCCCACATTCCTTCCGGCGGTTGCGCTCCACCGATGCGTATCGTCGTGGAAGCGGACGGTGTCTAACCTGCGGCTGGTACGGTTCGAGCTAGCCGGGATAGCTTAGCGACGGATACCAATGTGGATCGCGGCCCCTTCGTGTCAGATCGAACAAGGTCCAGATCAACGGAAGATCGGGCGCGCCGCGCGGGTCCTGGCCGGGATCAGCGGTCTCGCCGGTCATCTCTCCCGCGTAGAAATGGCGCACGCCGCCGTCGAAGCGTTCGAAGACGTTCAATGCGGGCACCTCCGATCCGTCCGGCAAGAGACCGCCATATGTGATCGAGAAATCGTCGCCTTTTGCCTGGTATAGCGGCATTGCGCCCCACCCGCGTTCAAGCTTGAACGCAATCTGGCGCTCGATCGGCGAGCGCCCGATGACCGCGACGGCAACCTGTTGGGTAAGGTCCCGGGTCGCGGCCGCCAGCCCGCCGAGGAAGGATGTGCACATCGGGCACGGGCGCTCCCGTTGCGGGCCGAACATCCAGTGATAGGTGATCAGCGTATCATGCGGTCCGAACATGTCGATCAGCCCGACATCGCTCCCATTTTCGTCGACGAAGCGGAAATCGGCCGAAACCGCCCCTCCCGCGGGCAAGGCGCGACGCATCTCGGCCACGCGTTCGATATGCCTGCGCAGTTCGATCTCTTCGGCCAGCAAAGCAGTGCGCGCGGCGCGATATTCGGGGCTTTCGTTGGGGAAACGAATGTCGACCGCGGCGGCCATTTCGGAAGCGGGTTTCAGATCCACCATGACAATCTCCGATGCCGGATTTGAACCTCTTTCATACCAGACTATTATAGGGTCATGTCCAGCTATGCCGATCGCCTCCAGGCTCTGCGTGAAGAGCTCGCCCGCCGCCGTCTCGACGGCTTCGTCGTTCCGCTTACGGACGAACATATGTCCGAATATGTCGGCGCCTACGCGCAAAGGCTGGCCTGGCTGACCGGCTTTCAGGGGTCGGCCGGCACCGCTGCGATATTACCCGCCGAAGCCGCCATCTTTACCGACGGCCGCTACACGCTGCAGGTCCGCGAGCAGGTCTCGGGCGATCATTGGAGCTATCAGTCGGTGCCGCAGACCAGCGTCGCCGATTGGCTCGGCCAGCATGCGCCCGAAGGGGGGCGCATCGGCTATGATCCGTGGCTTCACACCAAGACCTGGGTCGAGCAGGCCACCCGGGCGCTCAGGGACAACGGCGCCGAACTGGTCGCGGTCGATACCAACCCGGTCGACGCGGTGTGGCCTGACAGGCCATTGCCCTCGGACGCGCGCCTCATCGTTCAGCCCGACGCGCTGGCCGGGCGTTCGTCCGCGCAAAAACGCCAGGAGATTGCGGACTGGCTCGTCGCGAAGAAGGCCGACGCCACAGTGTTGTCGGCGCTCGATTCGATCGCCTGGGCCTTCAACGTGCGCGGCACCGACGTTGATCGCACGCCGGTCGCGCTCGCTTATGCAATGGTCAATGCCGACGGCACCGCCGATCTGTTCGTCGCGCCCGGCAAGATCGGCGAGGATGTCGCCCAGCATCTGGGCAATGCGGTACGCATCCACCCGCGCGACGCCTTCGCCGCCCACCTTGCCGGCTTCAATGGAAAGCGCGTTGCCGCCGATCCGGAACGTGCGGTCTCCGCCATCTTCGCAAGCCTGGCGAAGGCGGGCGCGACCGTGCTGGAATTGCGCGATCCGGTCGTGCTGCCCAAGGCAATCAAGAATGAGGCCGAGATTGCCGGCCAGGATGCCGCCCAGGCGCGCGATGGCGCGGCGCTCACCCGTTTTCTTCACTGGCTGTCGGTCGAGGCGCCCAAAGGCGGGGTGGATGAGCTTTCCGCCCAGGCAAAGCTGCGCGAATATCGCGAGGCGACCGGCGCGCTCAAGGATCTGTCGTTCGATACGATTTCGGGCGCCGGCCCCAACGGCGCGGTCGTCCATTATCGGGTGAGCGAGGAAACCAACCGGCCGCTCGAGCTCAATTCGCTCTACCTCGTCGATTCGGGCGGGCAATATCAGGATGGCACCACCGATGTGACGCGCACCGTCGCGATCGGCGTCCCCACGTCCGAAATGCGCGAGCGCTTCACCCTGGTGCTCAAGGGCCATATCGCGCTGGCCCGCGTGCTGTTTCCCGAGGGTACACGCGGCAGCCAGCTTGATACGCTCGCACGCCAGTTCCTGTGGGCGGCGGGTCTCGATTACGCGCACGGCACGGGGCACGGCGTCGGATCCTTCCTCGCCGTACACGAAGGGCCCCAGCGTATCGCGCCCGGCGGGAGCGGCTTCGCAGGTGGCGACGAACCGCTCCAGGCGGGCATGATCCTGTCCAACGAACCGGGTTATTACAAGGCGCACGAATATGGCATTCGCATCGAGAATCTCGTGCTGGTCGAACGGCGCGACGTGCCCGGCGCCGAAAAGAAACTTTTGGGCTTCCGCACCCTCACCTTCGCCCCGCTCGACCGGCGTCTGATCGATCTGAACCTGCTGTCGCCCGACGAGCGCGCCTGGGTCGACGCTTATCATGCCCAGGTGGCAGCAATCGTGGGGCCGCAGCTCGACGGCGCCGCCGCGGACTGGCTCAGGGCAGAGACGACACCGCTTTAATCCGCCTCCCGTCAGGCCGGATTCTTCGGCCCGGTCTGACGCTCGGGGGATAGCTCGGAGATGCTCGGCGCCTGCCCGCGCGCCTGCGCCTTGCGGCGGCGCAGATTGGCGCGCAGCGCTTCGGCCAGCCGCGCCTCGCGATCGGGATCGTCCTTGGACATGGAAGCTTCCTTGACCTTGGTATTGGCCTTCTCCATAGGCGGCGGGCCCTCGGGGGTCACCCCATGTTGGCGATGCTGCCGTAGCTCAGTGGTAGAGCGCATCCTTGGTAAGGCTGAGGTCGTGAGTTCAATCCTCACCGGCAGCACCAGCACCCGCTTTTGATTTTCTGCGAGATTCCCCCCGATCGGGGAGCGGCCAAGTGGATACGAATTTGGCGCTGGCGCTGCTCTCGTCTCCAGCTCATATCCGCACAATAGCATTTGACGCCGCGCCAGACCGGGAGGCGGCATAATCTGCCAGCGCGAGCGGCAGGCTCGCCGGACGCCGGATCGAGAATACGGGCTCCATCACCACCGGAAGCAGGAGGCCCTCGAACCGTTCGCCGCCTTCCCGCAGCGCGGTAGGGACTCGTCGAATCGCTTCTGGGCAATCCGGGTTCTCATGGGCGTTGCGCGAAATAATGTCGACCGCGCCACGCGAGAAGGCCGACATCTCCATTCCTGTGCCAGGCGGCGCCCGCCTCGCAATGAAGCAAATGAAGACGCGACCTTCAGGCCGGCGCGGTCGACCATGGCTGACATGTTCC
>DATMIP010000174.1:0-5935 GCA_035554515.1 Sphingomonas sp.
GGGTCAGCAGGAGCGCCTGGAAAATCTGCTCAACCGCTTCTGCTATTGATCTCCCCGGGCGTCGGCCGATCCGTTCGGCCGGCGCTTTTCATTTACAGCGTCAGCGCCATCGGGATGTCGTCCTCGACGCGCCCGTCGTGCAGTCGTACCCGGCCCGTAAAACAACCTTCACGTCGGAATCCGAGCCGCTCATAAAGCGCGATGGCAGCCTGGTTGCCGGACCGCGCGACGAGCTCAATCCGCGTTGCGCCAAGCGTTCGGGCGGCGGCAAACAGGGCCTGGAACAGCATGGTACCGACGCCCCTGCCCTGCGCATCGTGATGCACCGCCACCGTCAGATCCGTCAGCACATGCGCAAATTGGCGTGGACCAAGCCGCGCGGCGTGGATTTCGCCGATCAGCTTGCCGCCGTCGAACGCACCGATGATCACGCCGCCCGCGAGCCCCCGCCGGACAATCGCATCGACATAATCTGTCGTTATCTCGTCCGGCGCGCGCGCGAGTCCCGAACCCTCGATCGCCGCGACCGAAAGATGGAGGCCTCGCACCGCCAGGCAATCATCGAATCCAAGCGGTCGCAGATTCACCGAGCGCGCCATGCGGGATCGGCCAATATTTCCGCTTCATGTTCACCCAGCCGGGGCGAAGGGCGCGAATGAGCGGCGGCTATGCCATCGATGATCAACGGTGTCCTCACTCCCGGAATGGAGCCTCCCGCGGCATCGGGCGAGGCGGGGTCGATCCGCATCGCGCGATACGCGATCTGGGGATCGTCGAAAGCTTCCGCGATGGTGTTGATCGGGCCAGCGGGCACGGCGGCGGCTTCAAGCGAGGCAAGCAGCCCCTCGCCTCCAAACTGCAATGTCGACGCGGCAATCCGCCCGATCAACGCGGCGCGGTTCTCCACCCGCAGTGGATTGGTCGCGAAGGCGGGATCGGCCCGCAACGCTCTATTGCCGAGCACGTCGCACAGGCGCTGGAACTGGCCGTCATTGCCGACCGCGATGATGATATGCCCGTCCGCGACCGGGAATACCTCATAAGGAACGATGCTGGGATGGGCATTGCCGAGCCGGCCGGGTGCAACGCCTGAGACCAGATAATTGAGCGCCTGATTGGCGAGCACCGCCACCTGGCTATCCATCAAAGCGCAATCGATCCACGCCCCCGGTCCCGCGCCGCCACGCCGATGCAGCGCTGCAAGAACGCCAATCACCGCGTAAAGACCGGAAAATATGTCAGCCATCGCATAGCCGGTCTTGGTCGGCGGCCCCGCAGGATCGCCGGTGATCGACATCGCGCCCGCCATTCCCTGGATCAGGAAGTCATAGCCCGCGCGATTTGCATAGGGGCCATTCTGGCCGAATCCGGTTATCGATGCATAGATCAGGCGCGGATTGATCTTCCGCAAACTCGCCTGATCCAACCCGTATTTGGCCAGCCCGCCGACCTTGAAATTCTCGATCAGCACATCGGCCGATGCCGCGAGCTTTTCGACCAGCGCGCGACCTTCCGGTGTGGCGAGGTCGGCAACGATCGATCGCTTGCCGCGATTGCAGGCATGAAAATAGGCTGCGGAAAGATCTCCGCCATCCGCGGCGGGGACAAACGGCGGGCCCCATTTTCGCGTGTCGTCACCTTCGGGGCTTTCGACCTTGATCACGTCCGCACCAAGATCAGCGAGCGTCTGCCCCGCCCACGGCCCTGCGAGAATGCGCGCCAACTCCAGCACCTTGAGGCCTTCGAGCGGACCGGGCATCAGTCTCTCCTCTTTGGCGCGGCAAACCCTGCACTGAAATGCCGAATTAAGAAGCCCCAGAAGGCGGTGAGCCGTCCGGGGCTTGAACTGGTGGGCGCAGCAGGGATTGAACCTGCGACCCCTGCCGTGTGAAGGCAGTGCTCTACCGCTGAGCTATGCGCCCCGGAGCCTTCAGCTTCCAAACCGGGAACTTCCAGGCGGTTACCGGGCGCGACAATATCTGTCCAGCCCGCAGCCTGCCAAACCTAATTGACCGAATCCTTGAGCACCTTGCCTGGGCGAAACTTCGGCTGGCTCGTCGCCTTTATGTTCATCGGCTCACCGGTGCGGGGGTTGCGCCCCGTGGACGCCTTGCGCCTGCTCACGGAAAAATTGCCGAAGCCGACGAGGCGAACCTCGCCCCCCTTCCTGAGCTGGCCGGTGATCGTATCCAGTAGTGCCTCGATCGCCCTCGCGGTATCGGCACGCGCCATGCCCGTCTGCTCGGCAACGACCGCGATCAGCTCCTGCTTGTTCATGAATCCCCTCTCCCGCCAGCCTGGTCCCGACGAATGCGCGAGCGACCATCTAATGCCAAGCCGGCGGGGGGAGTCAAAGGAAACTAATCGAGTTTAATGCCGCGAGATACTTGCGCCCGGATCGGTACCGATCTGGGCGAGCGGTGGCTCGGTCGCGAGTTCGTCGGCCTCGGTCCATTCGATCGGGACGATCGGTTGGGCCAGCGCCCGGACGAGCACCTCGTCCACATGACTGACGGGCACGATCTCAAGTCCTTCGAGAATATTGGCTGGAATGTCCGCGAGATCCTTTTCGTTCTCGGCCGGGATCAACACGGTCGTGATGCCGCCGCGGAGCGCCGCCAGCAATTTCTCCTTCAGTCCTCCGATCGGCAACACGCGGCCACGCAAGGTCACCTCGCCGGTCATGGCAACCTCGCGGCGGACGGGGATACCGGTGAGCGTCGAGATCAAGGCGGTAACCATGCCGATACCGGCGGACGGGCCGTCCTTCGGAACTGCGCCTTCGGGAAGGTGGATATGGACATCCTTCCTGGCGAAGACGCTCGGCTTGATTCCATATATCGGCGCGCGCGCGCGAAGGAACGACCAGGCCGCCTGGATCGACTCGTTCATCACCTCGCCCAATTTGCCGGTCGTCTTGACCTGACCCTTGCCGGGAACGGTAACGGCTTCGATCGTCAGCAATTCGCCACCGACTTCGGTCCAGGCGAGTCCGGTGACGGCGCCGATCTGATCTTCTTCTTCGGATACGCCATAGCGATATTTCCGGATACCGGCATAATCGCCGAGATTTTCGGAAGCGATCGTGACCGACGTCTCCTTCTTTTCGAGAATCTTGCGCAGCACCTTGCGCGCGAGCTTCGCGATCTCCCGCTCCAGCGTCCGTACCCCCGCTTCCCGCGTGTAATAGCGGATCAGGTCGCGAAGGCCCTCGTCGGTCAGGGCGAACTCGCCAGCCTTCAGCCCGTGCGCATCGATCTGCTTGGCAATCAGATGCTGCTTCGCGATCTCGACCTTCTCGTCTTCGGTATAGCCTTCGAGCCTGATGATCTCCATGCGATCGAGCAGAGCCTGGGGAAGGTTGAGCGAGTTGGCCGTGGTGACGAACATCACGTCGGAAAGATCGACGTCGATCTCAAGATAATGATCCTGGAACTTGCTATTCTGTTCGGGGTCCAGCACCTCGAGCAAAGCCGAAGCCGGGTCGCCACGATAATCCTGACCCAGCTTGTCAATCTCATCGAGCAGAAATAGCGGGTTGGACGTGCCGGCTTTCTTGAGGTTGGTCACGATCTTGCCCGGCAGCGAGCCGATATAGGTGCGGCGATGACCGCGAATTTCGGCTTCATCGCGCACGCCCCCCAATGACTGGCGGACGAACTCGCGCCCGGTTGCCTTGGCGATCGACCGGCCGAGCGAGGTCTTGCCAACGCCGGGCGGGCCTACGAGGCAGAGGATTGGCCCCTTAAGCTTGTTGGTACGAGCCTGCACAGCGAGATACTCGATGATGCGGTCCTTGACCTTCTCCAGCGCGTAATGATCCTCGTCGAGAACCGCCTGAGCAGCGGCGATATCCTTCTTGATCTTGGATTTCTTCCCCCAGGGCAGGCCGAGCAGCACATCGAGATAATTTCGCACGACCGTTGCTTCGGCGGACATGGGAGCCATCGTCCGCAGCTTCTTGACCTCGGCGGTCGCTTTCGCGCGCGCCTCCTTGGAGAGTTTCAGGCTGGCGATCTTCTGGGTGAGTTCGGCAATTTCGTCACCGCCCTCGTCGCCCTCGGTGGTGCCCAGCTCGCGCTGGATCGCCTTCAGCTGTTCGTTCAGATAATATTCGCGCTGGGTTTTCTCCATCTGCCGCTTCACCCGGCTGCGGATCTTCTTTTCGACCTGCAGCGCGCCAAGCTCGCCCTCCATGAAGGCAAAGGCCATCTCGAGCCGTTTGGCGGGGTCACTTTCGATCAGCATCGCCTGCTTGTCGGCGACCTTGACGGAAATATTGCCAGCGACCGCATCGGCAAGCCGTGCGGGATCCTCGATCTCGGCCAACTGAGCCGGCAATTCGTCGGGCAGCTTGCGGTTTAGCTGGGCATAGCGTTCAAACTGATCGATGACCGAACGCATGAGCGCCTTGGCTTCCCCGGCCTCGGGATCGGACTCGCCATCGCCCAGCAGCGTTATATCGGCGACAAGATGCGTTGCATTGGCCTCGAGATTCTCCATCCGCGCGCGCTGCTTGCCCTCGACCAGCACGCGTACGGTGCCATCGGGCAGCTTCAGCAGCTGCAGCACAGTTGCGGTCACGCCGATGTCATAGAGCGCGTCCGCGTCTGGATCATCCTCCGACGGATCGAGCTGCGACACGAGAAAGATCGTCTTGTCCGCCGTCATCGCGCTTTCCAGCGCAGCCACTGATTTATCACGGCCCACGAAGAGGGGAACGATCATTTGCGGGAAAACGACGATGTCGCGCAGCGGTAAAACAGGCAAGGATTCAGTCATGAAAACTCCGGCGCCGCAATAGGAAGACGGCATTGATCATCATATGGTGTCTTGACCTGCCGGATCAACGGTTCCTCGCTGGGTCGCCTGGGAGCGCAGCGCGCCGATTCCTGTTTTGATCCAAACACGGGTGCCCAACATCATCGCCTTGAGCGAAGTGTGAAACGGACTTTGCGGCGACGGAAATCCAGGGAAACACGCCGGAAACTCTGCAAGATATCGGTGCCAAGCAGAATGGCAGGTTCCTTGTCCAGCCCGAACAGCTTGAATGGCGGTACGTCGGCGAACGCGATCGTGACATCGCGCAGGGTAAGATCCCCTATCCGTATTTCGGGCACCGATATGAGATCTGCGGGTGTTTCGTCGCCCGTGACGCTCATCAAGGTCGTTTTGATCAGCGGGAAGCGACGGCGATGCCGCATCAGCCTTTCGCGCAACGCATCATTCCCTACCGTGATTTCAGTGCCGGTATCGATCACTGCGGCCACGGGCGTACCGGCATAGGCCTGGGTCAGGATGAGCTGGCCCTTGCGGCGGCGCGCAGTGATAACGACCTCATCGCGCCCAACGGCAGGCTCGGGCCGATGCGTGTCCTGCACCGTGATCGATTTGGCGTCGAAATCGATCGTCAACCGCTGATCGGTCAAGGCATCGATGCCGAGCATTCCATCCGCGCCCAGAAAGCGCTCGGGCAGCGCGGGTGCCGCGATGTCACGGATCACGCTGCCGCCGACGCTGAGGCTGTCGATCTTTGCCGTTCTGATCTCGCGCGCGCTGCTCGTACTGTGCAGGAGCACATTGGGGCCAGCGGGCAGGCCAAGCCGAAACGCAAGCGCTTCGCCGATCACGGAGCGATCGGCGCCGCTGTCGACAAAAAACCGGAATGGCCCCTTGCCGTCGATCAGCACGCGGATGAGTATGCGCGAATTGACCTGCCTGGCGGCGACAGTTTCGCCGACGACCTCGAGCGTATTGTCGATCGTCGCGGGTTTTATGAATAGCTGCTCGGGCGGAGCAGGAGGGGGAGCTGATTCTGGCGCCTGGGCCAAGGCTGGCATCCAGGCGGCGGCGACCGCCAATCCCCCCGCCAGAGCGCGCCGGATCACTCCACCGTAACGCTCTTGGCCAGATTGCGCGGCTGGTCGACGTCCGT
>DATMIP010000175.1:0-5883 GCA_035554515.1 Sphingomonas sp.
GCTACAGGGGCAATTGGCATTTCCACGAAATCCTATAGGATCGCGAAAAATCGCTATGGGAGAGACTGATGCGGATGACGGCATGCAGCGTGATCGCGCTGATGGCAGCGGGAGCCTGGGCCCAGACTCCGCTACCCAGTCCGGCATTCCGCGACCTTGCCGTCCCGGTCGAAAAGCGCGTCGAGGATCTCGTCTCCCGCCTCACGCTCGATGAAAAGGCGTCACAGCTCGTCAATCAGGCGCGCGCCATCCCGCGATTGAACATACCGGCTTATGATTGGTGGAGCGAGGCGCTCCACGGCATCGCCAACCATGGTTATGCCACCGTCTTTCCCGAGCCCATCGGTCTCGCCGCGTCGTTCGATCCCACCGCCATCCACGAAATGGGTACCGCCATCGGCAAGGAAGGCCGGGTGAAGTGGGATCTGATCGCACGCGCCGGGGCCGAGCCAAAGATCATGCAGGGGCTCACCTTCTGGTCCCCCAACATCAACATCTTCCGCGATCCCCGCTGGGGGCGCGGGCAGGAAACCTATGGCGAGGATCCGTACCTCACCGGCCGCATGGGCGCCGCCTTCGTGCGCGGCATGCAGGGCGACGACCCGCTCCATTATCTCGTATCGGCGACCGCCAAACATTATGCCGTCCACAGCGGGCCGGAGCCGGGCCGCCACAGCGACGATATCCGTGTCAGCCTCCACGACATGGAGGATACCTATCTGCCCGCCTTCCGCACGCTGGTCGTCGACGCCAGGGTCGAATCGGTGATGTGCGCCTATAATCGCGTCAACGGCCAGCCCGCCTGCGCGAGCCAGTTCCTGCTCAAGGATCGCCTGCGCGATGCCTGGGGCTTCAAGGGCCATGTCGTTTCGGATTGCGATGCGGTCGCGGATATCCAGCGCGGGCATCATTATACGGCGACGCTCGCCGAAGCGGCGGCGGTATCGATGAAACTTGGGGTCGACAATGACTGCACCGAATATGGCCGGATGGCGGGGCCCACCTCAGATTATGATCGCTATCGCGAGGCGATGCAGCAGGGCCTGCTGCCTGAATCGGTCGTCGATCAATCGCTCCGCCGCCTATTCACCGCGCGGATGAAGCTCGGCTTGTTCGATCCGCCAGGGACCGGGCCTTATGCCAATATCCCCGAAAGTACGCTGAATTCGGATGCGCACGGCGCGCTCGCGCTCAGGCTCACGCGTGAGACGATGGTGCTGCTCAAGAATGACGGGATCCTGCCGCTCAAGCGCGGCAGCGTGAAAAGGATCGCGGTGGTCGGTCCGCTGGCGGACCAGACGGAGGTGCTGCTCGGCAATTATCATGGACAGGCGCTCAAGCCGGTCACCGCGCTCGACGGCATCCGCGCCGAATATCCCGATGCCCGCATCACATTCGAGCCTGGCACGGATTTCCTGCGCGCGGCCCAGCCCGTGCCGACCGAGGCGCTTTCCACGCCCGATGGCCAACCGGGGCTGAAGGCCGACTATTGGTCCAATGGCGAATATTCGGGCGCACCCGCGCTCAGCCGGATCGATGCAAGGGTCGCGTTCGATCGCAACTCGCCGGCCGCGCTGCCCGGAGCGCCCACCACGTCGGCGCGCTGGTCCGGATTCATCACCGCGCCACAGGATGGCCCGCGGCGGCTCGGCCTCGAAGGTCGGGTGGTACGGCTGTGGATCGACGAGAAGCTCGTCGTTGACGCAAGCTCGCCGAGCCATCGCGGGGCGACCCTGGTCGACATGAACTTCCGCAAGGGCGAACGCCACGCCGTGCGGATCGAACAGGGCCCGAACCGCTTCCCGCCGCGTCTCGTCTGGAGCGAGGTGCGCAGCGATGCGCTGGAGCGCGCGGTCCAGGCCGCCCGCGATGCCGATCTGGTGATCGCCGTCGCCGGCATCAGCGCGGCGCTGGAAGGCGAGGAGATGCCGGTCAACCTTCCCGGCTTCAAGGGCGGCGATCGCACCAGCCTCGATATGCCCGCCGATGAACAGAAGGTGCTCGAGGCGGTGAAGGCCACCGGCAAGCCGCTCGTGCTCGTGCTGATGAACGGATCGGCGCTCGCGGTGAATTGGGCGGCGGCCAATGCCAATGCCATATTGGAGGCGTGGTATCCCGGACAGGAGGGCGGCACCGCGATCGCGCAGACGCTGTCGGGCGCGAACAATCCGTCGGGGCGCCTTCCGGTGACTTTCTATACCGGGGTTGATCAGTTGCCACCCTTTGGCGATTATGCGATGGCGAACCGCACCTATCGCTATTTCTCCGGCAAGCCGCTTTACGCCTTCGGCCACGGGCTGAGCTATACGCGCTTCAGCTATGGCAAGGTCGCGCTGTCGCAGAGCCGGTTGAGGGCGGGCGAGCCGCTCGGCGTGGACGTGACCGTCAGCAATGTCGGCAGGATCGCTGGCGATGAGGTCGCGCAACTTTATCTGAGCTTTCCCACCGCCCCCGGCATGCCGATCCGCGCCCTGCGCGGTTTCAGCCGGGTCAGCCTTGCGGCCGGAGAGAGCAGGAAAGTCCATTTCGACCTCGACCCACGTGACCTTTCGAGTGTCAGCCAGGCGGGCGAGCGCAAGGTCATCCCGGGGCGCTACACGGTCTCGGTTGGCGGCGGCCAGCCCGGCACGGGCGCGCCCGTTTCGGCCGCGACATTGAACGTCACGGGCCAATATGCCCTGCCGCTATGACGAGGAGCATGGGCGATGAGAAGAAACGAGCAGGGAGAGCCGCGATGAAGTACAATTTCATGGGCCTCTGCCTCGTGGCGGCGGTCGCCTTGACCCCGGCTCTCGGCGCGCCGCGGAAAGCGGACGGCCCGCATTGGGCCGGCGCGTGGGGCTTTGTCCCCACGCCCCCACCGCCCGGCGTCGGGCCGCAACCCGGCGCTTCGGGCGTGGTTCCGCTCAGTGTCCCAGCCGCCGCCTCGCCGCCATGGCGGCCGCTGATCGAGAATCCCGGCAAGCTCGACGTGGACACCGCCCAGGCCGAGTTCTCCAACGCGACCATCCGCCAGATCGCGCGCGTCTCCGCCGCCGGCTCGGCTATCCGCCTGCGCCTGTCGAACGAGAGCGGCGCCGAACCCCTCCCCGTCGGCGCTGTCCATGTCGGTCTTGCTGGCCCCGATGGAGTAATCCTGCCGGGCAGCGATCATGCCGTGACGTTCGCCGGCAATGCGGGCGTGATCGTTCCCGCCGGTGCTCCGCTGTTGAGCGATGCCGTGCAATTGCCCGTCAAGGCGCTCGACAGGCTCGCAATATCGCTCCACCTGCCCGGCCGCGTGCCGGTCCGCGGCACGCGCTCGCTGTTCGATTATGTCGCGGGCGTCAGCGGTGACAGCACCGCCACGCCCGCCTTGCCATCGGCCCGGATCGCCTTGGCGCCCGCGATTGTAACCGGGATCGAGGTCGCGGCCGCGAAGCCGACCAGCGTCGTCGTCACGTTTGGTGACTCGATTACCGAGGGCGTGGGCTCGACCGTCAACGCCTTCCGTGGCTGGCCCGACTTGCTTGCCGAACGCCTCGCCGCCGGCCCGGACAAAGGCTGGGCGGTGGTCAATGCCGGCATCAGCGGCAACCGCCTGCTTCGCGCGGGAGCGGGCCCCAATGCACTCGCCCGCTTCGACCGCGACGTGCTGGGCGTGCCCGGCGTCAGGACGGTCATCCTGCTCGAAGGGATCAACGATATCGGCAATAGCTTCAAGACCAGCGGCGCGACCGAACCCGTCACCGCCGAGGCGCTGGAGATGGCGGCCCGCCAGATCATCGATCGCGCCCATGCCCACGGCATCCGCGTGATCGGCGCGACGCTCCTCCCCTATCAGGGCGCCGGCTATTCGTCTCCCCAGGGCGAAGCGGTCCGCCAGGCCTTCAACAGCTGGATCACGCGATCGGGCGCGTTCGACGGCGTGATCGATTTGGCGGCCACGGTGGCCGACAAGGCCAATCCGCTCGCCTTCGATCCGCGCTTCAACGACGGCGACAAGCTGCACCCCAATGATGCGGGATATCGCGCGATGGCGGACGCGATCGATCTGCCGCTGATCACCGGGCGCTGATCGATCGCGTTCGGCTCGCATTCGAGGACAAGACATGCACAAATGGAATCGTCGTAATCTGCTGGGCTCCGCCGGGGCTGCCGCCGTGCTGGGCGGATTTCCCGTCGCGGGCGCGCCGCCTCGCCGCACCGTAGCGATCGTTGCCGAACCGAACGATCCGGTAGCCGGTTCGCCGCAAATCCGCTGGGCGATCGAGCTGTTGGTCGCCTCGCTCGAAGGCCACGGCGCGCATGTAACCCACGCCTCTCCCCATACCCGGCTCGACCGGGGCACCGACCGCATCATCCTTGCCGGGTTCGCCAGTTCCGCCGCACAGCGGGCGTTCGTGTCGGTGGGCATCCGCCCCGCCGCCGTCGTCGGCGCGACGGCGATCATTCCCGTCGGCGCGGGTCCCGACCTCGCTCTCCTTGCCGCGGGTCATGATATAAGCGGGCTGGTCTACGCCATTCTCGAACTCGCCGATCGCCTCCGTCACGGCACCAGTCCCGGCGCCCTCTTCGCGACCGCCCGCCCCGTCGTCGAACAGCCTCATAACCAGGTCCGCAGCATCAGCCGCCTGTTCGCCAGCGATGTCGAGGATCTGTCCTGGTTCCACGACCGGGCGATGTGGCGCGCTTATTTCACGATGCTCGCCACGCATCGCTTCAATCGCTTCCAGCTGTCGTTCGGCCAGGGCTACGATTTCATCCGTCAGGTCACCGATGCCTATTTCCTGTTCGCTTATCCGTTCCTCGTCGGGGTTCCGGGTTATGATGTCCGCGTCCCCCAGATCACCGACGATGAACGCGCGCGCAATCTCGCGACATTGAAATATATCAGCGACGAATGTGCCGCGCACGGGATTGAATTCCAGCTCGGCATATGGACCCACGGTTATGTCTGGGAAGACAGCCCGAACGCGAAACATACGGTTGAGGGTCTCACCCCGCAGACGCATGCCGCATATTGCCGCGACGCGCTGCGGCTGGTCCTGCAAAGCTGCCCGGCGATCAGCGGTGTGACCTTCCGGGTCCACGGCGAAAGCGGCGTGCCCGAAGGGAATTTCGATTTCTGGAGGATTGTATTCGATGGCGTCGTCACCTGCGGCCGCCCGATCCGCGTCGATATGCACACCAAGGGCATGACCCAGGACATGCTGGATATCGCCGTCGCCACCGGTCAGGCGGTCACCGTTTCCCCTAAATATTGGGCCGAACATCTCGGCATGCCCTATCACCAGGCGGAGATCCGCGCGAGCGAGCGGCAGCAGCCGGGCCGTCCCGATGCCAGCACGGGGCTGATGCGCCTCAGCGCGGGCAGCCGCAGTTTCCTGCGCTACGGCTATGGCGATCTGCTGCGCGAGGATCGTAAATGGCAGGTGGTGCATCGCATCTGGCCGGGTACGCAGCGCCTGCTCTTGTGGGGAGATCCGCAGAGCGCCGCCGCTTATTCTCGCGCTTTCACCTTTTGCGGCAGTAACGGTGTGGAAATCTGCGAGCCATTATCGTTCAAAGGACGGCGCGGTTCGGGCCTCCCTGGCGGCCGTTGCGCTTATGCCGACACGTCGCTCAATCCCCACTGGGATTGGCAGAAGTACAGCTATACCTACCGCGTCTGGGGACGGCTGCTTTACAATCCTGCGGCCACGCCCGACACTTGGCGGCGCAAGCTTGATTTCACCTTCGGGCGAGCCGCGCCGCATCTCGAAATCGCGCTCGCCAGCGCCAGCCGTATTCTCCCCACCGTCACCACCGCGCACGATCCGTCGGCGGCCAATAACGGCTATTGGCCGGAAATATATATCAACCAGTCGCTGATCGATGCCGAACATTATGAACCTTATTCCG
>DATMIP010000176.1:0-23904 GCA_035554515.1 Sphingomonas sp.
ATTGCGACCCATCATGACTTGCGCAAGATCATGGGGCGCATGGATTTGCTGACCGTGGGCTTCGGCGATTTGGACAATAGCCCCGTCGCGACGCCTTACCCCGATGATCAGGTGAGCGTTAACTAAGTGCTGTTGCGTCAACTTGCCTTCGTAGCAATGTTGCTCGGCGCCATCGGCTATGCCGGCATCCGTGGCGGAAGCCCGGAAAGGCTGACGGCCGGTGCGCTGGTGGCAGCCGCCCTTTCCACGCGAATCTATGCCCATATTCGGCCTCCCAATATCGGCCTCTATAGCTCGATGGAAATCTGGGTTGCCGTGATCGATCTCGCGTTGTTCGCTGCGGTGCTCGCGATTGCCATTACCAGTTCACGTTTCTGGCCGATGCTGATGGCGAGCATGCTGGGGTGCGAATTGTTCGGCCATCTGGCCAAATCGCTCGGGCCGGACATTCTGCCCAAAGCCTATTACGTCACCGTCGCCTTCTGGGGTTATCCAACCGTAATTCTACTCGCTGTCGCCACCTGGCGGCACCAGGTCAGGCTCAAACGTTACGGCATCGATTATCCCTGGGTCTGGCGTCTGCCGCGCCGTTACCGCGACGGCTGGTCGGTCGACGAACTGGCGCGAGCTTCGCCGCAGCCCTGATCCTTTCAACGCCTCCTTTCGGGAGACCAAGCGTGTCCGATATTCCCTTCCGTGCCGATAAAGTCGACGCGATCGATCTCCAGACGCGAAAATTGATCGATGATGCGACGCGTGCAGCCAATGTGCAGAGCGGCGAACTCGTCCAGCGCGCGCGCCAGATCGTGGCCGATCGCAAGCAGCGCGAACGCTATTTCGATCCCATGCTGTTCAGCAATCCGGCATGGGACATCCTGCTAGGTCTGTATGTGGCCGGCGCCGAAGGGCAGGCGGTGCATGCACTCGATCTCTGTCTTACCTCAAACATGCCCCAAAGCGTGACACTTCGCTGGGCCGCATACCTGCAGCAGGAGGATATGGTGATCGAAACGCCCAATCCCGTCGAGGGACGTCCGACGCTTATGCGCCTGACCGACCAGACGCGCATGGCGATCGCAGCCTATCTGGGCTCGATTTCGAACCCGCCTTCGGACCGGAGGCGCCATAGTTGAGCGCGCTGCGTCATGTTCGAATATGGAGCGGGTAGCGGGAATCGAACCCGCGTATGAAGCTTGGAAGGCTACCGCTCTACCATTGAGCTATACCCGCGTTATCAGCTACTTAGCAGCGTTTCCGCCACATCGTTTTACAGGACGTTTTACACGGCCCGGCTGATGGGCTCCGCCAATGCCACCACAACGGCGGCGTCGTCAACGTATGTTCGCCGGATCGAAGCGACGTTGCTGGTGCTCCATGCAACGATCTCGGCAATCTCGTTATCGGTCAGGCGCGCGCAGCATAGGCGAGTGACGAACGTGCCGCGGCAATCGCGGAGGCGCTTGGGCCTGTCGGGGATTCCGAGTTCCGGATTGCCGGCATTGGACGATGCCGGTGGCGGATCATGCCGCCGCCTTTTCCCGAACCTCGATGACATATTGCCCGCCGGCAACCGTCATCGCCTGCGTGAGCTGGGCAACAGTGGATGCGTGGCGAAGATCGAGTAGTCGATCGATCTGACGAGGATTGAGCGCCATCGCGCGCGCCAGATCGGCCTTGCGCCATCCGCGCCGACGCATCGCCGAATAGATACCCAGCTTGAGCGCCGCGAGAAGGCCGGGTGCTATTGTCGGACGACCCTTGGCCGCCGAGGGTGCGGGAATATCCCGCCGGTCGATGATGTAGGCGGTAAGCGCTGTTTCGAGCGCGTCGACCGCGTTGGCAAGCGCGTCGGAATCGTCGTCGCCAAAGCTGGTGACTTCGGGGATATCGGGAAAGGTGATCATCACCGTCCCGTTATCGTCGGGGGTCAATTCGACCGGATAGTTCAACATAAAGCGCTCCTGTGGCAGAGGAAGGGGGGATCACTCGATCCCTAGGTCTTTCTTGATCTTCCGCATCAACCCGGTGCCGAGCTGCTTTGCGCCGCCATGCTGCGGGAGAACCGACATGCGGCCGTCGCGGCGGGCGATCAGGTGACCGCCCTTGCCCGGCTCAAAGGTGGTGCCCTGCTTGGCGAGGTAGCGGCGGAATTGATCGCTGTTCATGTAGTCGCTATAGACGTGTGTGTCTATCTATGCAAAGAAAATAGACACGAATGTCGTTATTTTGCACGGACCGATTTTACAGCGGATCGGTAAGCTATTGAAAAGAAAGCGCGCGAACTCGACGCGTTTTACACCGTCCGCCGCAGATTTCCTGCAAATGTGCCGGCTTGGGAAGGCTACCGCTCTACCATTGAGCTATACCCGCGCGCCGGCCCCCATGCCATCGGGGGGCGCCGATGGTCAACGTTTTCGGGCCAGCTGATCCGACAATAAGCGCACGGCCACCGGAAAGGATGGTCCGCCGCAATCGACCAGCGCGCCGGGCAAGCGCAAGCGGGGTATTCCGGCAATGGCTGGATGATCGCGCATCGCGCTGCCCAGATCGCGCGCCGGCCCGCCGCCGGTGATCAGGAAGTCGGGATGCGCGATTACCAGCTCTTCCAGCGACAGGTTCGACAGCGCGGGCCGCCCGAGCTTGGTCGCGAGATTGACCAGCCCCACACGGCGCATGATCTCATCCATCAGGGTCCCGCTGCCCGACAGGTAACCGCGCCGCTGATAATCGGTCGCAACCAGGCCGTGGCCGTTGCGGGGAATTGCCGCGAGGGTTGCATCCATCCGGCGGATGAGCGCCTCGCCGCGCGCGCGATGGCCGACGGCGTCGGCGACGAGACGGACCTGCGCGACGATTTCGGCATAATTGTTGGCAGGAGGCACGACCAATATCCGCGCGCTCAGGCCCGCTCGAACCGCAGCATCGGCCTGGCCGGGCCAGCCCGTCAGGAGCAGATCGGGCTCGCGTACGAGCAAGGATTCGGCCGACGAACGGATTGCCGGATAGCGCGCTGCCCGGGCCGCCACTGGTGACATATTGGCCATGTGCGACAGCCGCGTAAGCCCGGCAATCTGGCCCGGATCGGCGAGCGCGACCAGATATTGGTCGGCACACAGATTGAGCGACACGATCCGCTGCGGCGGAGCGGCCGCAACGGGCATCGCCAGCGCGACGGCAAGAGGCAGCGAACGGAGCATCGCGCGGCTTGTAGGCTGCGTCTCGACTTCGCGCGAGATAGCGCTGTAGGGACGCGGGGTGGGGAACCGCCTTGTCCGCATCGATATAGTCCTTGGGGTGGTCGCGCTCTTGTGCGCCGCCGTGTCGCTGGGAATCGGTCCCGCCCATCTTGGCTGGGGCCGCGCCTTTGCGGCCTTGATCGGCCAGGGTGATCCTGTCGCGCGAACCATCGTCTGGGAATTGCGCCTGCCGCGCGCTTTGCTCGCGCTGATGGTGGGTGCGATGCTCGGCGGAGCTGGCGCGGCGTTGCAGGGCTATCTGCGCAATCCGCTCGCCGATCCGGGAGTACTTGGCACATCGAGCAGTGCCGCTCTGGGTGCGGTGGTGGCCCTTTATTACGGCTTCGCCGCGATCAGTCCGCTAACATTGCCGCTGTTCGCGATCGTGGGTGCGCTTGCCGGGCTGGTGCCGCTGCTACTGCTGGCTATGCGCAGCGAAGGCCCGCTGGCCCTGATCCTGGCCGGAGTCGCGATCGCCACCGCTGCCGGCGCCGGGATAAGTCTCGCGCTCAACCTCGCGCCCAATCCGTTCGCCGCGGTCGAGATCATGACATGGTTGATGGGCAGCCTCGCCGACCGGTCGATGCTCCATGTCTGGCTGGCCTTGCCCTGTATCGCCGTGGGTCTCGGACTGATCCTGCTCGAGGGCCGCGCGCTTGATGCGCTCACGCTGGGCGACGACGGTGCGACCGCGCTTGGGATCAACCTCAGACGGACGCGTGCCCTGCTCCTGATCGCGACCGCCATCGGCGTTGGCGGAGCGGTCGCAGTGTCTGGCGCGATCGGCTTTGTAGGGCTGGTCGTGCCACATCTGACACGCCGTTTCACTGACCGCCGACCTTCGTCGCTGCTCGTGCCTTCGATGTTGGGAGGAGCAGCTCTGCTCGCCATGGCGGATACGCTGGTGCGGACCGTGCCGACGCTCGAAGAGCCACGCCTCGGCGTGGTCACCGCGCTCGTTGGCGTGCCGATCTTCCTTCACCAGCTGGCGAAGGCGCGCCGCTTATGGTGACGCTGGATGGGGTATCGGTGGCGCTCGCCGGACGCACGGTCGTCGCTGACTTCACCGCCGATCTGGCGGGGGGCGTGATCGGGTTGATCGGCCCCAATGGTGCTGGAAAATCGACCCTGGTGCGCGCGATCGCCGGATTGATCCCGAGCCTGGGCGCCATCCTGTTCGACGGCATACCGGTGGCAAGGCTCGCGCCGCGTGAGCGGGCGAAACGGGTTGCATATCTGCCCCAGGGCCAGGCGGTGCATTGGCCGCTGACGGTGGAACGGCTGGTAGCGCTCGGGCGGCTGCCGCACCTTGCGCCGCTCGCCCGGCCGGCCGCCGCGGACCATGAGGCGATCGAATTCGCGCTGGCGCGAACCGATCTGCTCGGTCTGCGCGCGCGTTCGATCGATGAGCTTTCGGGGGGCGAGCGGGCGCGAGCATTATTGGCGCGCGCGCTCGCGGTAGAAGCCCGCTTGCTGCTCGCGGACGAGCCGCTGGCGGCACTCGATCCTGCGCATCAGATCGAAGTGATGAGGCTGATGCGCGCCGAAGCCGCACGTGGCGTGACAGTGATCGCGGTCTTGCACGATCTCACCATCGCGGCGCGCTGGTGCGATCGGCTTTTGCTGATCGACCGAGGTGGGCTGGTCGCCGACGGCGCGCCGTGCGAAATACTGACCGCCGATCTGATTCGGTCGGTCTATGGCGTGTCGGCCTATATCGGTGAGGCAGAAGGCAAGCCGCTGGTCGTTCCGCTTACGCATCATTGACCGGACGACCGCATCTGCCCTAACCGGGCCTTGCGACAGGTTCCCCGGCGACGGGGATGAAAAGGGAAGGAGGTTCGATGCCTCCGCTGCCCCTGCAACTGTAAGCGGTGAGTGTCCGGCCGATAAGCCATTGGGGTTCACGCCCCGAGAAGGCGGCCAGGGCGCATTGACCCGCAAGCCAGGAGACCTGCCCGTCGCGGCTGTCCACCGTTCGGCCAGGGTGCGCCGCGCGGTCGAGGATTCTCCTCGCGAGATGGCAATTGTCGTCAACCGCGAAGGAAAATCGATGTTCAAGTTCAAGGCCCTCCTCTTGGCGAGCGCGCTCGTCTCTCCCGCTATTGTCGAGCGGGCATCCGCCGCCGACACCGTCAACGATACCGGCGAGATCGTCGTCACCGCGGTGCGGACGCCAACCCCGATCGGTCAGGTCGCCAGCTCGGTCACCGTGATCGACAAGGCGGCGATCGACGCCTCGCAACGTTTCACCGTCTCCGATCTGATCGCTCGCACGCCCGGCATTAGCGCGTCGCGCACGGGTGGCTTCGGTACCACGACCGGCATTCGCATTCGGGGCGCGGAAAGCGACCAGACCGTGGTCGTGATCGACGGGGTCAAACTGAACGATCCGTCGGCCCCCGGCGGCGGTTATGATTTCGGCGATCTGTTCGTCGGCGATGCGGCCCAGATCGAGATATTGCGCGGCCCGCAATCGATTCTGTGGGGCAGCCAGGCGATCGGCGGCGTGGTCAACGTCGTAACCGCCTTGCCCGACCACGGTATCGCCGGATCAGTTGAGGCGGAGGGTGGCTCGCGTGGCACTGCGAGCGGTCGCGCATCGGTGGGCGGCGCCAGCGATGCAATCAAATGGCAGCTTGCCGGCAACGCTTTCCGCACCGACGGCATCTCGGCGATCGCCCCCGCCTTCGGCGGCACCGAGCGGGACGGCTATCGCCACATCGGCGGTAGCGGACGCCTGGATGCCAGGATAACGTCTGACGTCAGCCTCGATCTGCGCGGCTATGTAAGCCACGGCAAGGTCGATCTGGATTCGACCTTCGGCGCGCCCGACACGCCCGAATATCAAAAGTCGACCAACTGGATTGGCTATGCCGGCTTGAACGTCGCGTTGTTCGACGGGCGGCTCAAGAACCGCATCGCCGTCACCCGCGATCAGCTCGATCGCGACAATTTCGATCCGAGTGCGGGCCCGGCTGACAAGACGTTCGATTCACGCGGGCGCAACGATCATATCGAGTATCAGGGCAGCCTTGCGATCACGAAGGGCTGGAATGCGAACTTCGGTGCCGAGCATGAGCATTCGAGCTTCCGCGCCCTCGCGCCGCAATTCCAGACCGTCCCCGATCACGGCAACGTTTCGATCGACAGCCTGTATGGGCTGATCAACGGCACGATCCTCGAGCATCTGACGCTTTCCGCCGGCGTGCGTTACGACGATCATGAGGTCTATGGCGGCAAGACCTTGTTCTCGGGCGGCGCGGTCTGGTCGTCCGGCGGCACGACCGTGCGGGCAAGCTATGGCGAAGGCTTCAAGGCGCCGACGCTCTTCCAGCTCCACAGCGATTACGGGAACCTCGCCCTGAAACCCGAGAGCGGGCATGGCTGGGATGCAGGCGTCGAGCAGCGCTTCGGCAGTCACTTCACCATATCGGCAACCTATTTCGATCGCGACACGCGCAATTTGATCATCTTCGCGTTCGATCCGCCGCGCGCCGATCGGCCGTTCGGCTATTATGACAATGTCGCCAGGACCAATGCTCACGGTATCGAGGCGGCGGCCTCGGCCTCGTTCGGCGGGCTGACATTCGATGCCAATTACACCTGGATTCATGCCGAGGATCGCTCACCCGGCAGCACCTTGGGCAAAGACCTCGTTCGCCGACCGCATAAAACCGCTAACGCCGACGTCAGCTATCTATGGAGGTTCGGGCTGACGACGGCGGTGGCAGTCACGTATGCCGGCCATAGTTACGAAAACGCGACCAACACCACTCGGCTCGGCAGCTATACCGTGGTCGATCTGCGCGCCGAGCAGCCGGTTGGGCGCGGCCTGACAGTGTTCGCCCGGGTCGAGAATTTGTTCGACGAGAAATATGAGACCGCCTACCGCTTCGGCACTCTCGGCCGCAGCGTCTATGGCGGCGTCCGCGCCAAGTTCTGAATGCTCCTAAACGGTCACCCCGAACGTCCGGGGTGACCGCTCCGTTTTTAAGCGGCGACCCGCGCCAGCTTGACCTCGCCTTCCTCCTCGCCGTCCCAATAATGCACCCGCTCGGCATGCACCTTGATCAGTACCAGGCCCGGCGTGTCGACGCCCTGGCTGAACCAGCGGTCAAGCCCGCTCGTCCAGTGCGCCTCGAATTGAGCCTTGTCGCGGATGAGCTGCGCCCGGCCTTCGACCGCCACAAAGAAGGGTCGGACGCCGAAGATGCCGGCCTTGCTCTGAAATGCCAGGCCGACCTGCGGATCGCCGTCGATATCGCGCACCATCTCGGTGTCGTCGGTGGTGAAGTAGAAGCTGTCGCCGTCATAATCGACTTCGCGATTGTTGCTCATCGGGCGCGACGCGATCGCGCCGTTGGCGGCGCGGGTCGAAAGCATCGTGAAATCGATGTCGCGCATCTTTTCGGACAGTTCGGCAAGCGTCTTGGTCATGGAATTGCTCCTCTTTTGCGATTGAACGCATTGGCTGCGACAGGGGTCCGGCGTTCGCCTCAAATCGGGATGCCCGACGATGCCGACGATCCTCCTGCGCACCGTTTCCGGCCTGGTCCTGTTCGTCGGCAAGCCTTGAAAGCCGCCCGGCCCGCGCGCAGAGGGGCGGGATGGCACTGATCCTCGGCCTTGAATCCTCGTGCGACGAGACGGCCGCGGCGGTGGTGACATCCGACCGGCGGGTGCTCGCGCATAAATTGGCGGGACAGGAGGCGGCGCATCGCCCTTATGGCGGCGTGGTGCCCGAGATTGCGGCGCGCGCGCATGTCGAAATCCTGGCCCCGCTGACGCAAGCCGCTTTGGCCGAAGCAGGCATAAGCCTCGACCAGATCGATGCGATCGCCGCGACCGCTGGGCCGGGCCTGATCGGCGGTGTGATGGTGGGGCTGGTGACGGGCAAGGCACTCGCGCTGGCGGCGAACAAGCCGCTGATCGCGGTCAACCATCTGGAGGGCCACGCGCTGTCGCCGCGGTTGGCCGATCCCGATCTCGAATTTCCCTACCTGTTGCTACTGGTGTCGGGCGGCCATTGCCAGTTGCTCGAGGTGCGCGGCGTCGGCGATTATCGAAGGCTCGCGACGACGATCGACGATGCCGCGGGCGAGGCGTTCGACAAGAGCGCGAAACTGCTCGGCCTGGGCTTCCCCGGCGGGCCTGCGGTCGAAGCCGCCGCGCTGCTCGGCGATCCCGGGGCGGTACCGCTGCCGCGTCCCCTGGTCGGATCGGCCGAGCCGCATTTCTCCTTTGCCGGGCTCAAGAGCGCGGTGCTGCGCGCGCGCGATGCCGGCCTCCATTCGGCCGAGGATATTGCGGCATCGTTTCAGCAGGCGGTGATCGATTGCCTGATCGATCGCACCATGCGCGCAATCCCGCGCGCGTCGGGCGCGACCGCGCTGGTCGTCGCGGGCGGCGTCGCCGCCAACATGGCCATCCGCACGGCGCTGCAGACGCTGGCGGCCAGGCACGATCTGCGCTTCGTGGCGCCGCCGATGTGGCTGTGTACCGATAATGCCGCGATGATCGCCTGGGCCGGGGCGGAGCGGTTCGAATTGGGCCTGACCGATCCGCTCGACATTGCCGCGCGCGCGCGCTGGCCGCTCGATCCGTCGGCGGAAAAGGCGCGCGGCGCCGGGGTGAAAGCATGAAAATCGGTGTGATCGGCGGCGGCGCGTGGGGGACCGCGCTGGCGCAGATCGCGGCGGCGGCGGGGGATGTCCTCTTATGGGCGTTCGAACCCGAAGTTGTCGACGCGATCAACGCCGATCACGAAAATCCGCTGTTCCTTCCCGGAACAACGTTGTCGCCCGCGATCAAGGCAACGCGGGACCTCGCAACACTTGGCGATTGCGCGGCATTGTTGGTGGTCACGCCGGCGCAGCACATGCGCGGCATTCTCAGCGGCGCGCCGGTCGGGAAGCGCCCGCTAATCCTCTGTTCCAAGGGAATCGAGGCGGAGACGATGGCGCTGATGTCGGAGGCGGCCGCGCAAACATGTCCCGACGCGCCGATCGCGGTTCTCTCCGGCCCGACGTTCGCCGGCGAGGTAGCCAGGGGTTTGCCAACCGCCATCACGCTGGCCTGCGCTGATGAGGATGTCGGGGCGGTCCTCGCGCGGCGGCTCGCGCGCCCCAGCTTTCGGCCCTATCGTTCGACCGACGTGATCGGGGCCGAAATTGGCGGTGCGGTCAAGAACGTGCTCGCGATCGCGTGCGGCGTAGTCGAGGGTGCGGGGTTGGGCAAGAATGCCCGCGCCGCGTTGATCACGCGCGGCTTCGCGGAAATGACGCGCTTCGGCCTCGCTCGCGGCGCGCGCGCCGAGACGCTCGCCGGCATGTCCGGCTTGGGTGATCTCGTGCTGACCTGCTCGTCCGAACAATCGCGCAATTTTTCATTGGGGCTTGGTCTCGGCCAGGGCCGCGACGCGGCCGGTCTGCTGGCCGACCGCCGAACCGTTGCCGAAGGCGCGTTCACCGCGCCGGTGCTGGTTGAGGCGGCACGCATGGCCAGGGTCGAAATGCCGATTTCCGAAGCCGTCGCGTCGCTCATCGAAGGCAAGGTCAGCGTCGGGGCGGCGGTCGAGGCCCTGCTCTCGCGCCCGCTTCGGGATGAGGCGGTCTAGGGTCGATTCCGTTCAAGTTGAACCGTTCGCCCCGAACGTAGCTCAGGCTTCTCGACCGCGGCTACTTGCCGCAGTTTATCCCGAGCGCCTTCCTTGCAGGCAGTCGAGGGGCTCGATACGAACGAAGATCCGATCTTCTGAAAAACGCTAAGGCAGTTTCGCTTCAGAAATCGATAGCCTTGCCATTTCGCTCCCAGTCTCCGTAGCGGACGGGCGACAGGCCATCGGGATCAGGCCCGGGCTGTGCCTCCTCCGGCGCGGGCACCGGCGGGCTGGGTGACAGGTAAGGGGGCGGTGTCACGTGTGGTGGTCGCCTTGAGGGTTCGGTCATCGTCGTTGCGGCCCGTTCGGTTCGGCTCCATGTGGGCTGCGATGACAGATCAGGCAAGACAGGATCCCCAACCGGCCGGCGTGGCGGCGCGCGGCGCGGCGCTGCGACTGCTCGAAGCGGTGCTGCGACGCGGGTTGCCGCTCGAAAGCGCGCTCGACAATGCGCTGCGCGGCATCGAACGCGCGGACGATCGCGCACTCGCCCATGCGCTTGCAGCCGAAGTGCTGCGGCGTCTGCCCGATCTCGATGCGTTGATCGACAGCGCCACCGCAAAGACCTTGCCGGGCGATGCCAAGGCGCGGTCCGTGCTGCGTATCGCGCTCGTCCAGGCGCTGCAATTGAACACACCCCCGCATGCCGCGATCGCGACCGTGCTGCCGTTGGTTGATGGGGGTCCGCGCCGGCTGGTGCATGGCGTGTTCGGCGCGCTGATGCGCAGGGGGGTCGGCTTGCCGACCGTGCCGACACTGCCGGAAGGCGTGCCGGAACGCTGGCGTGAGGCCTGGGGGGACGATGCGGTGGCTGCGGCGGCGCTCGCAATCGCCGCGCCGCCACCGTTGGATCTCAGCCTTCGCAACTGGTCCGAAGATTGGGTGGAAACGCTTGGTGGCGTCAGCCTGGCGCCGGGCCATGTCCGGCTTGCGGCGGGCGGCGCGCGCGTGACCGAGCTTCCTGGTTTCACGGAAGGCGCGTGGTGGGTACAGGACATCTCAGCCTCGCTGCCTGCACGGCTGATCGGGCCGGGGCGTGGCCGCGCGCTGGATCTTTGCGCGGCGCCCGGCGGGAAGACGATGCAATTGGCGGCCGCGGACTGGGACGTGACCGCCGTGGACATGGCGGAAGCGCGATTGATACGCGTGCGCGACAATCTGAAGCGCACGAACCTCAAAGCGAGGCTGGTGACCGGCGACGCGCTGACCTTCCGCGATGAGCCCTTCGATGCGGTCCTGCTCGATGCGCCCTGCTCGGCGACGGGTATCTTCCGCCGCCACCCCGATGTGCTCCATCGCTCGCGCCCACGCGCTATCGCAGGTCTGGCCGAGCGTCAGCAGGCCATGCTGGCGCGTGCTGCGAGTCTGGTGAAGCCGGGAGGGCTGCTCCTCTATTCGGTATGCTCCCTGGAGCGCGCCGAAGGCGAGATGGTAGCCGACGCGTTCCTTGCGAGCCATATCGGCTTTGGCGGCGAGCCGGTGGAAGCATCGGAATTGCCAAGGGGTTTGTTTCCCGACGGTCAAGGCCGGGTTCGGATCTTGCCCGGCGCGTTGGCTGCGCAAGGCGGCGCTGACGGTTTCTTCATCGTTCGGTTCCGCCACAGCGGATAGGGCAAGGCGCGGATTGCGCGCCTTGCCCCCTCTTGTCAGCGCGAGGCCAACTCGATCCGCCCCGACCGGCTCTCCGCCATCTGGATCGCGCGGGTCACCTGCAGGCTGACATCGCTCAGTGCCGCACGACGGCATTCACGATCCTCGCGCTGGATGAAGCTGCCGGTCACCCCGAAGCCGCAGATCTTGTTGGCCGCGTTGCGCACCCGCCGCTGCAGCGTGCGAACGCCATCCGGCTTTGTCAGGTCGAGATCGTGATAGCTGACGGCCCGTGAAAATTGTTCGGCGAGCGCGGGGCTCCCCGTGGCGATCGTGAGCGCAGCCGTGAAAAGTAGAGGTATCATCTTACGAAACATGGGTATTCTCCTTCTTGGATGGATGCACGCATCCAGCGGCCGGAATCGATCCCGGTCGGACAGAGACGTGCGATTGGAATTGCCGGCATACGGTGCCGACGGCCGTAACTAAGCTGGTCTCTGGGCGCCTGCCGCGCTCACCCCGGCAACGGGGGAAGGGCGCACGATTCCTCTGCGATGAATCGCATTTTCTTGGTCCTCGTTTTTGCCAGGCTCAGGCTTCGGCGAACGCGCCAAAGCCAGAGCGATGAAACTCCACCGGGGCGTGGCCGCTCACGCTGATCGGGGCGAATGCAGCGCGATATTGTTGCGGCGTCATCCCCGTTGCCCGCTTGAACAGGCTTCGGAAGAAGGCAATGTCGTTATAGCCAATGGCCGTGGCGATAGCCTGGATCGGGCGGCTTTCGTGCTCCAGCATCACCTTGGCCGCCTCGATCCGCAGCGCCTGGACATAGGCCGCGGGGAGCTTGCCCGTCGCCGCTTTGAAATGGCGTACGAATGTCCGCTCGGTCATGCACGCCCGCGCGGCGAGTGACTGGGTCGAAATCTCCTCGCGGAAATGCTTCTGCAAATGGGCTTCGATGGCGCGGATCCGCTGATCGTCATGCGCCTGCGACACCGGCAATACGGCATAGCCCGACTGATGCTGGTGCAATCGCGGCATCGGCAGCAACAATGCCTTGGCGGTGCGCAGCGCGACTTCGTGCCCGCAGAATTTCTCGACCAGATAGAGGCTGATGTCGATCGCGCTGCCAACCCCGCCGCTGCACAGCACGCGCTGATCTTCGGTCAGGAATAATTCGGGATGCCAGCGCGCGCGGGGAAAGCGGCGCACAAAATCAGCGCAGACCGCCCAATGCGTGGTCGCCATCCGTCCATCGAGCAGTCCTGCGGCCGCCAGATAGGCCGCGCCCATGCAGACACCAACAAGATAGGCGCCGGCTTCATGATGGTGCCGAAGCCAGGGCAGGAGCGCGCTGTTCTCGACCAGTTTGAGGTCGAGATCGAGGCCGGACGTGGGCACGATGATGATGTCCGTCCGGGTCACGGCATCGATCCCGCCTTCGGGCATGATCGAGAAACCATAAGGGCTCTTGATCGGCTTGCCGTCCATCGAAACGGTACGAACGCGGAACGGGGGACGGCCCGGCTCGTCGTGGATTACATTCCATAGCCTGCCGGCATTATGGAAGATCTCGGTCGGCATCACCGCGGTCGAAGACAGCCCGTCATCGAACATCACGATCGTGACATCGAGGGTGCGTAGCGGCGGTTCGCCTTTCAGGATTGGCTTCATGATCATCACCCAGTCGCCGTCGCGGGGCTGAGGCTGCCCGCAATTTCGGTTATCCGGTTCGCGGGAAATCCGCTCAGCCGTGCATGCTCGCGAATGATCTCCTCATTCTCGGCCTGATAGTGACAGAAGGTGCCGTCCTTGACGATCACCGAATCCACCCATCTGATGCTGGGCCCCAGATCGGCCAGCACGGCGTTTGATTTCGCGGCCGCGACCTGGCGCTGATCCGCGGTAAGCGCATCTGCCCCTGGAATATGCCGTTCGATCAGATAATCCTTCATCACGTCATCCTTTGTACAATGCGCAGCCGTAATGAACCGAAGCCCGCCGCCGTAAAAGGCGGTGATCCGGACAATGACGGGTGGTGACAGCGCCGGCCGTGTTGTCCTGGCCAGCTTCATCCGGTGGCGCAAAGTTCACGAGCACCTGGGACACGCATGGCGCTTCCACGCCGGACGATCAGGCTCTAGACCGTGACAATGACACGGCCGATCCTCATCTCAGCATCGATCCTCTCGGCAGACTTCGCCCGGCTGGGCGAAGAGGTGCGGGCGGTCGATGCGGCGGGGGTCGACTGGATCCATATCGACATAATGGATGGGCATTTCGTGCCCAACATCACGCTCGGCCCTCAGGTGGTGCGGGCAATCCGTCCGCACACCACCAAGACGCTCGATGTTCACCTGATGATCGCGCCGGTCGACCGGTACCTTGAAGCTTTTGCCGAGGCGGGGGCCGATCTGATGACCGTGCATGCCGAGGCCGGGCCGCATCTCCATCGCACGATCCAGGCGGTGAAGGGCTTAGGCAAGCAGGCAGGCGTCGCGCTCAACCCGGCTACGCCCGCCGAAGCCGTCGATTACATTATCGACGACGTCGATGTGATCATGGTGATGGGCGTGAATCCGGGTTTTGGCGGCCAGCGCTTCATCGAGAGCCAGCTGCGCAAGATCGATGCCCTGCGCCGGCGGATCGACGCCAGCGGACGCGACATCGCGCTCGAAGTCGACGGCGGCATCGGGGCTCAGAATATAGGCAAGGCTGTCGCGGCGGGTGCGAATGTGCTCGTCGCGGGGACGTCCACGTTCCAGGGAGGACCCTCCCGATATGCCGCGAACGTCGCCGCGCTGCGCGAGGCGCGCTGATGGTGGACGAGCCCGACCCGGGCGAGGCAGACAATTCCGGCAAGCACAAGGTTCGGGCCGGACGAAGGCCTGGTATCTCGCTGACCGAAAAGCTGGGCCAGGGCGTAAGGAAGCTTTCCTTCCGTACGCCCGTTCACAAGCTCCGCCTACGCGGACGCTATCCGTTGCAACTGCTCGACGTGCCCGCGGACCCGATTCCCGGCAGCATGCGCGCCGGTCGCGCCCTGCTCGATGGCAGGATGATCGCGGCGGGCGAGAATATTGCATTCGACGCGATACAACGCGGCGGCTTTTCGCCGGCTTTCGCGGATTACTGGCAAAGCTTTGCCTGGCTGCGTGATCTCGCCGCCGTGGTCGAGCGACGCAGCGCCGCTCCGGTGGCCGAAGGGCTCATGCGGCAATGGCTGGCGACACATGCGCGCACGGTCACCGAGCCCGCATGGCGGCCCGATCTTTGGGGCAGGCGTATCCTTTTCTGGACTGCCTACGCACCCTTCATCCTCGACACGCGCGACGGCGAATATCGTAAGCAGGTGCTGAACGCGCTCGCCCGGGGTGCGCGGCACCTGGACAGCGCGGCTGACACCGCCCCGCAGGGATTGGCGCGGGTGACCGCCTGGGCCGGCGTGATTGCAGCCGGGCTGTTGATCCCCGGGGGTGATCTGCGCACCGCGCATGGCGAAGCTGGCATGACCCGCGCGCTCGCGCTGGCCGTGCATGGCGACGGCGGCCTGATCTCGCGTGCACCGATCGAACAGCTCGCGCTGGTCGAGCTTCTGGCGCAATTGCGCGGCGTCTATGAGGTGCGGGCGCGCCCGCCATCGGGTGCGGTCGCGCTCGCTTTGACACAGGCCGTGCCCGTGCTGGCGAGTGCCACGCTCGGCGATGGCGCCCTGTCGAGCTGGCAGGGCGGTGGCCCTGCGAGCGCCGCGCGCGTCGCGGCAGCGCTGGCGGCGGTCAGCGTGCGCGGCGGCACGCGCGACGATGCCCGCGACTGGGGTTACCAGCGGTTATGCTGCGGTCAAAGCCGCCTGATCGTCGACGCGGCGCCGCCCCCGGCAGCGGCACTGTCGCGCGGTGCCTGCGCGTCGACGCTGGCATTTGAATTCTCGGACGGTCCGCAGCGGCTCGTCGTCAATTGTGGCGGCGGCGCAGGTCTGCCCGCCGATCTCGCCAAGGGACTGCGTACCACCGCGGCGCATTCGACTTTGGTGCTCGCGGAAACCAATTCAACCGCGCTCCATCCCGACGGGACGATGGGGCGCGGCGTCGCTGAAGTGGAGATGGTGCGCAGCGAGGGTGTCGAGGCAAGCCGCATCGAGGCGGCGCATGACGGCTATGTAAAGCGATTTGGTTTCAGCCATCGCCGCCGGCTAAGCCTTGCGGCCGACGGCCGGGCCCTTGAAGGCGAAGACAGCCTGGCACCGGCGGGGCGTAAAAAATCCGTGGCGACACCGCTTGCGATCTGGTTCCATCTCGCGCCCGACGTGGAGGCCGTGCCCACAACCGACGGGCAGGGTGCCCTGCTCCGCCCTGCCGAAAGTCCAGGATGGCAATTCCGCACGCGCGCCGGAACGCTCTCGCTGGAAGACAGTCTGTGGATCGACGGTAGCGGGCGGCCGCGCGCGTCCAAGGCACTGGTCGTAACACTGGAGGCGCCGGGGGGAGGCGCAACGATACCCTGGTCGTTCAGACGAGTGAAATAATTCCTCGCTTCTCCGGCTCTATCGTCCCAGCAATCCTCGCGCTTTGGCCGCGACCTGCGCGAGCATTGCTGCGCTGGGCGCCGGCACAAGCCGCGCCCGATCGACAAGCGTACGAAATTGCTCGATGCGCGGCGCCTGCGTTACAAGCCAGGTTTCGACCGCCTCTTGCGGATCGCCCTTGCTGCATCGCGCGAGGAATTCGAGCCTGAATTGTTCGAAATCGCGCGAAAGGCCCGCCGCCAGCAGCCGCTCCCAAGGATCGGTCGATTCAAACCGCACGGCGGCCGCTTTGGCCCAATCGAGCCCGAGCGCTTCACCCAACCGCACATAGGCCTGCGTGACCGCGACCTCGTCGGCGGATATCCGCTCCGCGAGACCGGCGGTGGCGATTGCGCCGTCCAATTCGTGCAGGCGCACGATACGGTTGACGACGCCCTCATCCGCGCCACCGGCGCTGAGTTGCGCGCGCAGTGCAGCCGCGCCGGCGCGCGCCTCCTGCTTGAGCAGCATATCAAGACTCGCCTCGAGCCGGGCGACGCCGGGCGCCAGCCGCGCAACCAGATCGCTCGGGGCAATTTCGTGGGTCGAAACCCGCATCGCGTCTGCGACGTGCAGCTCCGCCGCGATGCCTGCGGCGGTGAGCAGCGTCAGCCGCGTCGTTTCGGGCATTGCCGCCTGCTCGATCGCCTCAAACAGCGACTCGAGCCCAAAGATCGCATCGACCACGAAATATCCCGCAGCGACCTGAGCGAGCGCCGCTCCCTCTTCCTCGGCCAGTTCGAACGGTGCGATCAGGCCAAGCCGATTGACCAGGCGGTTCGCCATCTTGGTGGCGATGATCTCCGGCCGGAGGCGATGGTCGTCGATCGCCTGCGCGAAGCGGGTCTGCATGGCGTTGGGAAACGCATGGTGAAGGATCGGCCGCAACAGGGGATCGCCGGGGACGTCCGAAGCCTCGATCGCTGCCTGGAGCGCGAGCTTGCCGTGGCTAAGGATCACGGCGAGTTCGGGCCGCGTCAGGCCACGGCCTTCCTGCGCGCGCCGCAAGAGGTTGGCATTGCTCTCGATGCCGTCGACCGCGCGGTCGATACGGCCCGACGCTTCGAGCATCTCGATCACCCGCAGCTGGGACGGAAGCACCGCCGCTCCGCCATGTTCGGCCAGGGACAGGCCGAGCGTTTGCAGGCGGTTATCGTCGAGCACGATATGCGCGACATCGTCGGTCATCTCAGCGAGGAAGGCGTTGCGCGCCTCGAATGGCAGGCGGCCTTCCTTCATTTCGCGATTGAGCGCGATCTTGATGTTGACCTCGTTGTCCGAACAATCGACGCCGGCCGAATTGTCGATGAAGTCCGTGTTGATCCGGCCGCCGCTCGCGGCGAACTCGATTCGGCCGGCCTGGGTCACACCCAGATTTGCGCCTTCGCCGATCACTTTGGCGCGAACGTCTGAGCCGTTGATTCGGTGTGCGTCATTGGCGGGATCGCCCACGTCGGCATTCGTCTGGCCCGCCGCCTTGACGTACGTGCCGATGCCGCCGAACCATAAAAGGTCAGCAGGCGCCTTCAGAATCGCCGCGATCAGGCTCGATGGATCGAGTTCGTCCGCGTCGACCCCCAGGACCGCCCTTACTTCAGGCGCCAGCGGGATCGCTTTCTGGGTGCGGGCGAAGACGCCTCCGCCTTGCGATATCAAACTGGCGTCATAGTCCGTCCAGGACGAACGCGGCAGGGCGAATATGCGCTTGCGTTCCTCCCAGCTCCTCGTGGGGTCTGGGTTCGGATCGAGGAAGATATGGCGATGGTCGAAGGCCGCTACCAGCCTGATCGCCTTGGACAGGAGCATGCCATTACCGAACACGTCGCCCGACATGTCTCCGCAGCCGACGACGATCGTCGGATCGGTCTGCACGTCGACGCCCTGCTCGAGGAAATGGCGCTGCACCGAGACCCACGCGCCCCGCGCCGTGATCGCCATCGCCTTGTGATCATAGCCGTGGCTGCCGCCTGAAGCGAATGCATCACCCAACCAGAAGCCGCGTTCTTCCGAAATCGCGTTGGCGACATCCGAAAAAGTGGCGGTACCCTTGTCGGCGGCGACCACGAAATAGGGATCGTCATCATCCCGGATGCGCACCCGATCGGGATGGACGACAGCCCCTTCGATCAGATTATCGGTCACCGACAGCAAGGATCGGATGAAGATACGGTAGCTCTCGGTACCCTCGGCCAGCCATGCATCGCGATTGGCGATCGGCGGCAATTGCTTGGGATAGAAGCCGCCTTTTGCACCGGTCGGTACGATCACCGCATTCTTGACGACCTGAGCCTTCATCAGCCCCAGAATTTCGGTCCGGAAATCGTCGCGCCGATCGGACCAGCGCAGTCCCCCGCGCGCGATCGGACCGCCGCGCAGGTGGATACCCTCCACGCGTGGCGAATAGACCCAGATTTCGCGCCACGGCAGCGGCTTGGGCAGGTTGGGAACGATCGCACTGTCCAGCTTGAAGGCCAGTGCCTCCTGTGCGGCGGGGGCGAAGGCATTGGTGCGCAGGATCGCGCGGACGACCCCGGTCAAACGGCGCAGGATGCGGTCATCCTCGATCGAAGCGACGCCGGCCAGCACTGCATCCAGCGCTTCGCTGGCGGCCCTGTCGTCGCCGCTTTGGTCCGGGTCATGGCGCGCATCAAACAGCGCTATCAGCGCGCGCGCGGCGTCGGGCGATCGATGGAGGGCATCGGCGACTGTCTGCAGGCCGTAAGGCAGGCCGGTCTGGCGCAGATAGCGGAACCATGCACGGAGGAGCACGACCTCGCGCGGGTCGAGACCAACGCCGGCGATCAGCGCGTTGAACAGATCATTCTCGGCCTGGCCCGCCAGTACGGCGGCGATCGCATTTTCTGCGACGGCGGCGCGCGCGAGAAGCGCGTCCGCGGTTTCCGGACGCTCCGCCTCGAGCAGGAATTCGTGGACGTAGCCGGCGTTGCCGCCCGCGAGCGGGGTGGGAATTTCCTCAAGGACGCGGAAGCCGAAATTCTCGAAGACGGGTACGGCTTCGGACAAGGGGATCAGCTCGCCCAGGCGATAGGTCTTGAGCCGCAGGCGCACGCCCGCATCGTCCCCGTGTCGGCACAGCCGCACGGCTCGCGAATCGGCATCCTCGAGGCTCGCAAGCCGGAGAATGTCGACGGCGGCGTCATCCGGGGTGGAGCGGGTGCGATATTCCGAAGGAAATGCGTCGGCCCAGTCGAGCACCAGCCGTGCGGCGCGCGTCGGCGCGACACTCTCATTGAGCTTGAGTTCGATCGCGGGCGCCCAGCCGCGCAGCATGTTTTCCAGTTGGCGGTCCAGCGCCTCGGCGTCGGGCAGGTCCGTCCCGAAAGGCAGGTCGAGTGTGAAGCGGAGCAAGGCGAGATCGCCTTCGCCCAAATCCAGTGCCCAGCTTTGCAGGGGCGCGTTTGCCGCCTGCTCGAGCATGTTGCGGATGGCCTCGCGTTGCGACGTCGTCAGCGCCTCGCGCGGCAGCCATACGAACGCGAACAGGTGACGCATCAGCGGACCTGGCGCGAGCACGAGCTTCGGCCGCGGGCGATCCGCGAGGCTCATGGCCGTCAGGGCCACCTCTTCCAGCACGGGACCGGAGAAGGTTGCGAGGATATCGTGCGGCAGATCGGACAAGGCGTGATGAAGCGCCTTGCCAGCATGCGACGACGGGCTGAACCCATATTTCTCTTCGATCTGGCCAAGGCGCGCGCGCAGGACGGGGACCTTATCCGACGGCGCACGCAATGCTGCGCTGGTCCACAGGCCGGCCGTGATCGCCAGGCCGGCAAGCACACCATTTTCGCGCAATGGCACGATCAGCAGGTCGAGCGCCGCCCGGCGATGCACCGTCGCCTGCCGATCGCTCTTGATCACCAGCGGCGCGTCGCCGCCCTGCTCGAACCAGCGGAAGGCTTCCGCCCGGGCCAGGTCGGACCAGAGCGGCTCGCTTGTGCCGCGTAATATTCCCATGCCACCCTCGACAGTGCCGTCGCGCCGCTCGATATGATGGCCAAGCAGGGTGAAATGGCGTTCGAGAAACCAGCGCAGCAGCGCCGCACCCTCGCCATCCGGCAGGCTCTGCGCCGAATCACGCAATGCAAGCTGGAGGCGCGGCCAATCCTCGACCGCGGCACGTACGTCCGCCAGCATGGCGATAAGATCGCTCTCCAGCGTGCGCCGCAGTTTCGCGTCGACGCGATCGACCTCCATGTAAATCAGCGATTCGCGTCGCTCGCCGCTTGTGCCCGCGGGCAGGATTGCGCTGAGCGCGCCATCGCTGTCGCGTCGGACGGACAGCACCGGGTGGAGCAGGCGATGGATATCGATTCCGCGCGCGGCGAGCGCGGCCGCGACCGAATCGACAAGGAAGGGCATGTCGTCGTTGACCATTGCCAGCCGCATGCGCCGCTGAACGCTATCGCCACCGATCGATTCGAGCGCGATCGCCGGCTGGCCTGGCCGCCGATTCGCGGCGGTCTGCGCCATGAAGGCGGCCGCCGTGGCGTGCGCCTGATCGTCGAAATTGTCGGTTTCGCCCGGCAAGGCACCCTCGACCAGCGCAACCGCGATAGCGGTGGCAACCTCCTCCCGGATCACGGGAGCGGCCAGATCGCTGTTGGTCATCCTGCTCTCCCGCGTATCAGGCAAGCCTGCGCTCGCGCGCCGATATTTGGTTAATGCAGCGTCTATGCTCTTGTGGGATGGATGGGACAATAGCGCAGCCCGCGAGCTCAGCCCGCGCGCGCGCGCGCGAGCGCGGCACCGGTGAAGAGATCGTCGGCAGGAACAGGCGCGATGACGTCCACGCCCCGCGTTGCGCGGCGGCCAATCAGAAGGAAATCATCGTCGACCGGCGACAGCTCGATATGTCCGAGCGATTCCTGGGCGTCGGCCCAGGCAAGGTGATCGCCCGCCTCGGCCGCATGCTTGGCCGCGCGGCGGGCTTTGCGTTCGGCGATGGCGGCGGAAATATGACCACCTCCGTGATTGTCGAGCCACGGCGTCAGCCGGCCCGGCCCCAGGCCGAGGCGGTCGGCATGATCCAGCGTCGCTGCATAACGAATGCGGTCGAGGCGGCCGAGGTCGTTTCCGAACACCAGCCGCACAGCCTTGTGAGCCGTGAGCGTGGCCGTACTGCGCGCCGCGACCAGATAATCATAGGCCGCTCCCAGCGCGGCGTTGAGGCTTGCTTCGCTCCTCACCCGATCGGTGGCAGCAAGGGCCGCCCAGGTTCGCGCTGCGGCGAGGCGCTGATCGAGCGGCTGGGGCGGCAGGGGCGCCGAAACGAAGCCCGCTGCCCCCGGGCCGTCTCCCCAGGCGGACGAAGCGACCAGCATTGGCCGCGACTTCATCACGCTGTTCACCGCCGCGACAATGTCCGGTGCCGGCTCTGACCTGGCAAGCTGCTTCCAGCTGATCACGCCATATACGGAAGCGAGCGTTCCATTATCGTCGGCGAACGGCAGGAGGATGCCGCGGTGGAGCACATGTCCTCCGTCTCGCCCGGCGAATTCGGCCTCGAATCCGACTGGCGCACGATATGCGATGATGTCGGAGAAGCGGCTCAGCAGTTCGGACAGCAACGTGCCGGGCGGCACATCCTCCAGCGTCGGACGAACGGGCGTGATGCCGGCCTCGTCGCGCAATTCGCGGCCAACATGGGCAATGGTCGGGGTGCCGCCGCTGGCCGCCACGTCGACCATCACGCTGCGATCCGAAAAATCATTCAGCCGATCGGGATCGACATCGGCGAGGCGCGGCATGGCATGGCCATGGAGCAGCGATACCCAGTAATCATAGGCCCGCGCATGCATGCGACGTTCGCGGCCGAACGCATAGATCGGCTCCTGACCAGGCGCTGAAAGTGATCCGGTCGCAATCGCGCTTGCGGTAGCCATGGTACCCACCTGTCCTAACCGACGGTGACGATGCGCCCGTGAAGGTTTAAGAACCATGAAGACGCGCGCGTGCCTTGTCAGCCACCGGATGCGCTGGTAACGGCCGCATCCGGTCCGCCGCCTTAGCTCAGCTGGTAGAGCATCGCATTCGTAATGCGGGGGTCACAGGTTCGAGTCCTGTAGGCGGCACCAGTACAGAAGGGGAGCACACCCTTGAAGACGGCGGTAGACTAACCGCTGGCGGGCCCTTTATGTTCCTGATTTGTTCCGATGTGCTTCCCCCCCGAAGCGCACCACGAATCGGTGACCAGGTGCGGGGCAGGAGGGGCGACGCACCATCCCTGAGGGCGTCAAAGAATGGGGGCGCTGGTGTCCGGCGTTCAGTTTCTCGCGATATAGGCGCGCCAGCCGCCAAGATGCGTGATATCCTCCGCGCCGGTCAATGCGCGCGGCTCGGCAACGAAGCCTTTGACGCTGGTGCCATCATCCAAAGTCACCGTTCCTATGGCCAGCGGTGCCGGAACCTCCGCGACAAAGCTGCCAAAGGCGCCAACGTCAAGCTCGTAGACCTCGACCGCGATGGCAGCGCCGTCATGGCTGTGCACCAATGCCGGCTTGGGCGGAACGCTGTCGGCCATCGCGTAGAGACGATAGCTTGGCGCGGTCTGGAATGCCCCCAGGAAGGTCGCGTTCCGCGAAGTCAGCTGCCAATGCAGCGGCATATCCTTGAGATGGGCACCGACCACGGCGAGTTTCACGCTTTGCATTCTTCCCTCCAAATCGAGCGGGGGCAAATGAGGCAGGTTGGCCGCCGCGAGATAATCGTCCGCCATGGCGAGCAGGCCATGGTCGCTGTCGGCGGGGCCGATCAGGGTGATGCCGAAGCCCGTCCCATTTGATCGTGCGCCGGCCGGCACGGCCACCGCGGCCATGTCGAGCAGGTTCACGAAATTGGTGTAAAGGCCAAGATTGCTGTTCAGCGCGATTGGCGCCGCCAGCAATTCCGCGACGCGATAGGCCGTGCCGGTGGTCGGAAAAGCGAGCAGATCGATCGCGTTCCAGAGTTCATCCGCGCTGCGTTTCAGCTCGGCGAGACGGTAGATCCCGTTGAACAATTCCACCGCGCTTATAGTTGCACCTCGCTCCACCACCAGGCGAACGGTCTCGTCTATCGCATCGGGGTTGCTGGCCAATATGTCGGCCATTGCGGCTGAACGCTCAGCTATCCATGGGCCGTTATAAAGGAGGCCGGCAGCCTCTTGCAGCGGAGCCATGTCGATCTCGACGATCCGCGCCGTCGCGGCCAGCCTGTCGAGCGCTCGATCGTAGAGATATTCGGACTCGCTGTCGCCGAACCACATGCGCTGTCCGTGCCGGGGCACGCCAACGCGATCGCGCCCCACCGCGCGGTCGGCTAATGGTTTTGAATAGGGATCGGCCGGATCAAAACCCGCAACCACATCGTCGACGAGGCGCGCATCCGCTACCTTGTCGGTGAACACCGTGATGCAGTCGAGCGTGCGGCACGCGGGAACGAGGCCGCGCGTGCTCCATCGGCCCCTGCTGGGCTTGTATCCAACCAGATGGTTGAAGGCGGCGGGCACTCGGCCGGAACCCGCCGTGTCGGTGCCCAGCGCGAAACAGACAAGCCCTGCCGCCACGGCGACCGATGAACCCGAGCTCGAACCGCCGCTGACGAACGACAGATTATAGGCGTTGCGGGGAATACCATAAGGGCTGCGCGTTCCAACGAGACCAGTCGCGAACTGGTCGAGATTGGTCTTTCCGATGCAGATCGCGCCAGCCGCATTCAGCCGCAGGGCGACGTCCGCCGAAGCGGTGGGTTGATAAGCGAAGGCCGGGCAGGCGGCGGTCGTTTCGAAACCGGCAACGTCGATATTGTCTTTTGCCGCATAGGGTACGCCGGCAAGAGGCAGCCGTTCACCGGCC
>DATMIP010000177.1:0-4280 GCA_035554515.1 Sphingomonas sp.
TCCGCAACGCGAGTGCGGGATCACGGGCGCCCTCGACCGCCAGCACGCGCGCTTTATCGGCGAGAGGCAGCGCGAACGTGCCGATCCCGGCGAACAGATCGGCGACGTCAGCCGCGTCCCCGATCGCGTCGACCACGGCCCCCGTCAGGGCGGAGGCGCCGTCCGCCGTAGCCTGGAGGAAGCCCTTGGCCGGGAAACCGACCGCTACCCCGTCGATCGTGACCGTAACCGGCTCCGGTTCCCACCGCGCCTCACTGCCAAAGCCTTCGTCAATCGAGAGCCTGGCAAGATTCTGGGCCTGCGCGAATTCGATGAGTGCTTCTTGCGCTGCCAGACCTTCGACAGCAACGTCATCGAGGGCAACGTCCGCCCCCTGGTCGGCCCAGGCAAGGAAGATGGTGGCCGTCTTGCGCGGCGCCAGCAGACTGCCGAGCAAGGTGCGCAACGGGTCTATCAGTGCGAATAATTGGGGAAGCAGGATGGGGCATTCGCGGATGTCGACGATATAGTGGCTCGCCGCTTCGTTGAAGCCGACGACGATCCGCTTGCCGATCCTCTCGGCACGCAACGAGGCCCGTCGGCGTGTTTTTGCCGGCGAAAGGTGGGGAATCCGAATATCCGGCGCTGACAGGCGTTGCGCCGCCAGCGCCGATTCGATCCGCTCCCTCAGATAGGTGGAATAGGCTTCATCATCGACATGCTGAAGCTGGCAGCCGCCACAGCGTGGGAAGTGGCGGCACGGTGGGTCCACATGATGCGGACCAGGCACGATTTCCGCTGCATTATCGACCATGTCGCCAGGCGCGGCCAGCGCGACGTGACGGCCGTCGGCGGTAACCCCCTCCCCCCTCGCGGCAAGACGGATAACCTCGGACAGGATTACAGACATGCGGCGATCGCGGCGGGGAGATGGTTTGGCAGATCGTCCGCAATCAGCGCGGGTCCTGCCATGCGGGCCGCCTCCGCATGAAGCCACAGGCCCGCCTGTGCCGCATCAAAGCCGGAGCGCCCGCCGGCAATCAAACTGCCTATTATGCCCGCCAGAACATCGCCAGTGCCGGCGCTGGCAAGCCACGTAGGTGCCAGCGGTGCAATCGCTACCCGGCCGTCGGGATGAGCGACGATGCTGTCGGCGCCCTTGAGCAGGATGATCGCGTTGCAGCGAGCGGCGGCGTCGCGCACCTGGGCCAGTCGGTCCCGGCCGCTGTCTCCGAACAGGCGCACGAACTCCCCCCAATGCGGTGTCAACACATGGCCGGCCAGACGATCGTGCCGCGCCTTGCCGATCAAGGTCAGCGCGTCGGCGTCGAGCAGCAGCCGTTTGCCGCTGCCAAGGGCAGCATCGAGTTTTGCCCGTCCCGCCTTGTCCAGCCCAAGCCCAGGACCAACGACGATGGCACCAATCCGGTCATCCTCGAGCGCGCGATTGCTCCAGGTCCGGTGCACCAGTGCATGCGGCCCTTCGCTCCTGTCCCCGCCAAGCAATTCGACATAGCCGGCGCCGCTGCGCTGGCCGGCCATCGCCGCCAGCAGCCCGGCGCCCGACATCGACCCCGCGATCACGACCAGCTTGCCGCGACTATATTTGTTGGCATCGTGGGATGGACCGAACAGGCTCGGTTTTGTTATGCTGAATGCGGGGTGCGCCTCGATTGGGCCGAGGCCGATATCGGCGATAACGACGCGCCCACAGAGACCGGCGGATGGCAGGAGGCGATGGGCCGGTTTGAGCGTGCCCAACGCCACCGTCAGATCGAAGCTGGGGACGGGACCCAGCAAGGCGCCGGAATCGCTCGCAACCCCGCTGGGCAGATCGATCGCAATTCGCCGCCGAGCGCCGGTGACAAGGCGGCCCAGGCAATTGCCGAGGCCCGGTTCGAGCGAACGTGTCAGGCCGGTACCGAACAGGCCGTCGATCACGAGGGGTGCAGATCTAGCTTCGGCAATCGCTTCGGTTGGGCCGGCCCATCCGCCTGCCGCGCGACCTGCGGCCTCGGTACTGGGCGGAGCGGATATGGCGATCCGGACTGGCACGCCCCGCTCCCGCAAAAGACGTGCGGCGACATAAGCATCGCCACCATTGTTACCCGGGCCGCAAAGCACCAGAGTCTGGATTCTTCCCTCGGCTCGCCAGGCGGTTTCTGCAACCGCGGCGCCCGCCCGCTCCATCAACGTGTCGACCGAAGTCCCGGTTTCGATTGCTCCTTGCTCGACAGCGCGCATCTCGACGGCGGTGAGGATCGGGAAAGGGTCAGCCACCGGCGAGGATACCGGATTGGACCGCGCGGATAACGGGTGCGAGCTGCGCGCACCAATAGCCAATTCCGTTGGCATCCGCGATCAGGTCCTGTCGCACTTCGATGCCCAGATAGGCGACGCCATTTGCTTCTCCGTGCCGGTTCATGGTCGCGTTAAGCACCTTACCCGAATAGGGCAGATTATCACCCGCAATGATCGCCGCGCGCCGCAGCAATGGCAGGGCGATCCGGGCCGCGCGCTCGTCCCGATTATAGAGAATTCCGATCTGCCATGGCCGATCGGCGACATCCAGGCTCAACCTGGGTGTAAAACTATGAAGAGATATAAGTAGTTTAGGGTCGTTATCTGAAATTTTATCTGAAATATGATTATGATAAGGACGCCAATAGCGGCTGATGCGCCTTGTTCGCTCGTCGGCGGTCAGGGCGGCGTTGCCCGGAATGACGTATCCGTCGCTTGCTTCGGGAATGAGGCCGATGGCATCTTCTTCGCGATTGAGGTCGATCACCAGCCGGGACACGCCCCCCAGGACAGCGGGACAACCAAGCCTCGCGCATAGCGCCCGGGCGAGCGGCGCCACACCGATGTCGATGGCGACATGCTCGTTCAACACGGCCTTGGCCACGCCAAGGTCGAGTTCTTCCGGCACGCTGTTTGACGCGTGATCGGCAATCAGCAGCAGGCCCGACGATGGTTCGCCGTCGATATCGATCCACGCTTCGTTCATCGCAATCGTGTCGCCAATTGCCACCAACCCGGCTGGGCCAGGCCGATCGTTCGCGCCGCTTGGTCACGCGCCCTGTCGTCGACGAATAGCGCAAAGCAAGTGGCGCCCGATCCCGACATCCGGACCAGCACGCTGCCCTCTTGCGCTCTCAGCAGGTCAAGCAGCGTGCCGATGATCGGCATGATTGCGATGGCCGGCGCTTCGAGATCGTTACGGCCGGCACGCGCCGCCTCCAAGGAATTTCCCCGGCCAAGCGGACCGCGATCGAGGCCGTCCCACGCCGCGAAGACCCGTCCGGTTGCCAGCGGCAGCAGCGGATTGATCAGAAGCAGCGGCTGCCCGGACGGGATATCGGAGAGCGACGCAAGGCGATCGCCACGTCCCTCGCCCCGGACCGACCGAGACAGCAAGCAGGCGGGAATGTCGGCCCCCAGCGAAGCCGCCAAAGCGGATATTCGGGGCTCGGCGGGATCAATGTCGTGCCGTGCGCACAGCAATCGCAGGGCCGCCGCGGCGTCAGCCGAACCGCCGCCAATACCGGCGGCGACGGGCAGGCGTTTATCCAGCGTGAAGCCTGCGTCGCGCTTGTGGCCGGTCAGCGAAGCAAAGGCATCGGCCGCGCGCATGACCAGATTATCGGCTCCGGCAGGCAGGCCCGCACCGAAACGCCCGGTGATCCGCAAACCTGGAGCATCGTCGATCTGAAGCACGTCCCCATCCTCGGCGAATGCGAACAGGGTCTCGATCGCATGATAGCCGTCGGGTTCGCGGCGGCGGATATGTAATGCTAAATTGACCTTGGCGAAGGCGGTTTCGGCCGTTTTCGTCACGGTGCGGCCGTCGCTCCGCCTAGACCGGTATCGATCTTGGCGATCAGGCGGGGGCGATCTTTATCGTCGGCGGTGATGAGCGCTGCGCGCCAGGCGTAACGTGCCTCATATTGCCGTCCGAGCGCCCAGTAAACGTCGCCCAAATGCTCGTTGATGGCGGGCTCGCCCGGAGCGCCTGCCGCCGCCCGCTCGATCAAGGGCGCCGCATCCAAAGGATTGCCGCGTAAGTAGGTTACCCAGCCAAGTGAATCGATGATTGCAGGATCGTCAGGACGCAACTTGCTTGCCTGAATGATGAGCTTTGCAGCGCGCTCGAGATCTTCATGGTGCTCGATCTGGGAATAGCCGAGCTGATTGAGTATGACCGCCTGGTCGGGCGCGAGCGCGTATGCGCGGCTCAATGCCGCCTTGGATCCCTCCCAGTCGCCGGCCTGGTCGAGCGCCGCACCCTGCTGGAGGAGCAG
>DATMIP010000178.1:0-7285 GCA_035554515.1 Sphingomonas sp.
ATTCCTTGTTTTGAGCCACAACGACGCACCCGTAGCGCTACTTTTCGGATCGACCAACCTTACCGAAAACGGATTATTCGGCCACGCAAATTGCGCGCACATCATCGAGGGCGCCGATCCTGCCGCCGCCTATCTCGCTTATTTCGACGCGCTGATCGGCGATCCGTTGACGACGCAGGATTCGAGCTACAAGTCCGACAATGTCGCACGGACGCCCGCCCCGGTGCCGCTCACGAACCAGGCGATGGTTCCGGTCTTTTCGCCGCGCCCGAAGCTCGAGGCGCTAAGCTGGTATGCCGATCTGGCAGGCAAGGCGAAGAAGGGCCTGTTCATGACGTTCGCGTTCGGCATGCATCAATTCTTCGCAGACGTTTATGCAAAGACCGATGGCAGACTGCGCATGGCGCTGATGGAAAAGGAATGGAACGGGCAGAATAAGGAGGCGCAGATCGCAAAGATCCGCGCACTCCAGGCGCTGCCGAACGTCGTCATAGCGGTCGGCAACCGCATCCCCTTGACGGGCTTCGATCAGTGGCTCGGCGAGCTCGATCGCATCACGCAGCACGTCAACGTCCACTGGGTCCACACCAAATTCATGCTGGTCGACCCGCTTTCCGCCGACCCGATCGTGATCACCGGATCGGCCAATTTCAGCAAGGCAAGCACCGACACCAATGACGAAAATATGGTCGTCATCCGCGGCAGCACGCGCGTTGCCGATATTTACGTCGGTGAATTCTTCCGCCTCCATTCGCATTATGCCTTCCGCCAGGCGCTCGCCATCTTCCTCCAGAAAAATCCCGGCGCCGCGCCCGACGATTTCGCGGCCCGCTTCCTGATCGACGACCGCGACTGGACCGAGGATTATTTCACCCCCGGCGATGGCAATGCGCGGTTCGTGCGCCGCCGCTATTTCTCGGGCGCCTGAACGCCGATCCGCATCCAGACGATATCGTGAGCTTGTCCCGCTAGAGCGATTCCCGCTCCGATTGCATCGGAGCGCTCGCTCTAGCTTATTGTTTTTCCGCGACTTCCGAGTCACCGGATGATTCCATTCGGCTCGAAATCGCCCCAAAGACTTTTAGCCCGATCACCATCGCTGTACGGCGCTATGCATGAAGGTGCTCGCCGATCCGAACCATGCGCTTGCCAGCGGCCTGACCGCGATCCGCACCCAGTTCCAGGTTCCGGCCGACTTCCCCGCCGAGGTTCTGGCGGCCGCCGATTCAGCGGCAAAGCGCGCACCGACGCAGCATGCCGACCGCACCGACAAGCCCTTCGTCACCCTGGATCCGGCCCACTCGACCGATCTGGACCAGGCCTTCGCGATCGATCGAAGCGGAGCCGATCTGCTCCTGTCCTACGCGATCGCCGACGTCGCCTGGTTCGTCGACGATGGCGGCGCGATCGATGCCGAAGCGTGGCGGCGCGGGGCGACCACCTATCTGCCCGACGGTAAGGCGCCGCTCTATCCGCCGGTGCTGAGCCAGGGTGCCGCGAGTCTTCTGCCCGATGGGCCGCGGCCGGCGGTGATCTTTGTGGTGCGTGTGGCTCCCGACGGCGGCGTGCGGCTCGATGGCGCCGAGCGCGCGATCATCCGCAGCCGCGCCAAGCTTGCTTATGACAAGGTCCAGCCGGACGATCTGCCGCCCGATTTCGCCGCGCTGGCCGACCGGATCGCCGCGGCCGAGGATCGGCGCGGAGCGTCGCGGGTCGATCCGCCCGAGCAGGAGGTCGACGCGGTCGGCGACGCCGATTTCCAGCTGCAATTCCGCCCGCGGCTGGAATCGGAAAATCGCAACGCGGCATTGTCGCTCGCAACCAACCTCGCGGTCGCCGATCTGCTGCAGGCGCACCATAGCGGGTTGTTTCGCGTGATGGCCCCGCCCGACGAGCGCGCCATCCGCCGCCTGCACTTCACCGCGCGTGCCTTCGGACTGATCTGGCCCGAACAGGAGACGCTCGGCCAGTTCCAGCTCGGGCTCAGCACCCGCGACCCCCGGCAGGCGGTCTTCATGCTGGCGATACGACGCGCGGGGCTTGGCGCTTCCTACGCACCCTACCAGGAAGGTGTCGTCCCCTGGCACGTCGCGATGGCCGCAACCTATGCGCACGCAACCGCGCCGTTACGCCGCCTGGCGGATCGCTATGTCGTGCGCGCGGCGCTCGCCATCGCCAACGGCCAGCCCGTTCCCGATCTCGTGACCCAGGCTTTCGCCAGATTGCCCACGGTGATGGCACGCGCCGATGCGCGCGACGGGCAAATCAACCGCGCGGTGATCGATCTGGCGGAAACGGTGATGCTGAGGGGCTGCGAGGGGCGTTCCTTTCCGGCGATCGTCACCGATATCGACGATCGCGGTGCGCGCATCCAGCTGCGCGACCTGCCCGTGGTGGCACGCGTCGGCGCGCATGGCGTGCAGCCGGGCGACGCGATCGCCGTGCGCCTCACGGCGATCGACCCCGGCCGGCGAACGATCGCGTTCGAGCGCGTCGGCTGATCCAGGGTCCGGATGGCAATCGCGTATATTTTTGACGCTGGCCGAAGCATGCCCTCAAACGGTGGCGTTCGCCTTCAATCGCGCGGCATGGCTCTTGCGGAACTTGGCGAGCTTGGGCGCTACCACGACCTGGCAATAGGGGTTTGAATCGCCCTCACGCGCGAAATATTCCTGGTGATAATCCTCCGCCGGATACCAGGGCGCCTCGGGTTCGATCGTAGTGACGATCGGTTTGTCCCAATCGGCCTGCGCACGTGCGATGGCGGCGCGGGCCTCGGCGGCTTGCTCGGGCGAATGCGGGAAGATCGCCGATCGATATTGCGGCCCGATATCATTGCCCTGACGATTGAGCTGGGTCGGATCGTGCACGGTGAAGAAAATGTCGAGCAACTCGCCATAGCTGATCTGATCGCCGTCGAAATGGACACGGATCGCCTCGGCGTGGCCGGTGTCGCCGCCGCATACCTGGCGATAGGTGGGATTGATCACCTCGCCACCGATATAGCCGCTCTCCACCTCATTGACTCCGACGATGTCGTCGAACACTGCCTCGATGCACCAGAAGCAGCCGCCGGCGAGGGTCGCGATTTGCTCGGTCATGATTCCTCCTGGCTGGTCCAATCCATATTGTTGTGCCGCACCGCAACAGCAAGCCTTGCAATCGTACGCGGTTCAGGCTTTTGAGCGGACTGCCAAGGCTCAGCTAGAGGTTTTCGATGCGCATCACGATGATCGGGACAGGCTATGTCGGCCTCGTCTCGGGGGCCTGCCTCTCCGACGTCGGTCACGAGGTCGTGTGCGTGGACAAGGATCAGCGCAAGATCGACGCGCTCCACAAGGGCGTGATGCCCATCTACGAGCCCGGGCTGGACGTGCTGGTCGCGCGCAACGTGGAAGCCGGGCGCCTGTCCTTCACCACCGACCTCAAGCCCGCCGTCAACGGCGCGGATGCCGTGTTCATCGCGGTCGGAACTCCATCGCGCAAGGCGGATGGACATGCCGATCTGTCCTACGTCTACGGCGCCGCGCGCGAGATTGCCGAAGCGGCGACCAACGAACTCGTTCTGGTCACCAAATCGACCGTACCGGTCGGCACCGGCGACGAGATTGAGCGGATCGTCGCTGCCGCCAACACGAATGCGAAGATTCAGGTCGTCTCCAATCCCGAATTCCTGCGCGAGGGCGCCGCCATCGAGGATTTCATGAAGCCGGATCGAGTCGTGCTCGGCACCGACGACGAACGCGCGCGATCGGTGATGAAGCAGATTTACGCGCCGCTCGAAAGCGAGACTTCGCCCCTGCTGTTCACCGCGCGCCGGACGAGCGAGCTCATCAAATATGCCGCCAATGCCTTCCTCTCGATCAAGATCACCTTCATCAACGAAGTGGCCGATCTGTGCGAGGCGGTCGGCGCCGACGTGCGCGACGTGTCGCGCGGCATCGGGCTCGACAATCGCATCGGCGCCAAATTCCTGAATGCCGGACCGGGCTATGGCGGATCATGCTTCCCCAAGGATACGCTCGCCCTGCTCAAGACAGCGGAGGATTATCAATCGCCGATTCGCGTCGTGGACGTGGTCGTCCAGGTCAACGAGGCGCGCAAGCGGGCGATGGGCCGCAAGGTGCTAAAGGTGATGGGTGGCGACCCGCGCGGCAAGACCGTCGCGATTCTTGGCCTTACGTTCAAGCCCAACACCGACGATATGCGCGAGGCACCCGCGCTCTCGATCATCCGCGCGCTCCAGGATTCGGGTGTCAAAATCCGGGCGCACGATCCGGAAGGCGAGGAGCAGGCGCGCGAACTGCTGACCGACGTCTTCTTCGCCACCGATGCCTATGATGCAGCAGAGGGCGCGGACGCGGTCGCGCTGGTCACCGAATGGGACGAGTATCGCAACCTTGATCTCGCCCGCCTGGCACAATCGATGACGACCCCGGTTTTTGTCGATCTGCGCAACGTCTATACGCGCGAGGCGGCCGAAAATGCCGGCCTGACCTACGAGGGCGTCGGGCGCGGCGCGGGCGAGTGACGGCGCCGAAACGACCGCAATGGCTTCGAAAGCCGCGGCAATCCCGCGCCAGTGACGGGCAACTACTCTTTAACCTTCCAAGGCCCATTGGCACGTGCCGATGAACCCGCTATTCGCCAACATTCTAGTATTGGCGCGCCGCGGCGTTTGTGAGTTCCGATCTGGTGTAATGAATGCCTCACGCTGAAATCGCCGGTAGTAACGGACCACCCTTATTGAACAAGATCGCCCCGTCCTGGCGGCCGCTGGCGACGCATTGGCTGCTGCTGCTGGGCATCCTCGCGATCGCCGGTCCGACGATGGTATCGGTCGCCCGCGAATCCTGGTCGACCGAGCAGGGGGCTCACGGCCCGATCGTCCTGGCCACCGGCATCTGGCTGGTGGTTCAGTTGCGCCGCGAGTTCATGCCGCTCATCAAGCCGGGCAATCTCCTGCTGGCGATGGCGATGCTCATCCCGATCCTTGCTTTATATGTTGTGGCGCGGATCACCACCACGCTCGAACTGGAAGGCGTCGCGCTCTATTTTGCGCTCGTGGTGATATTCTACGCCTATTGCGGATCGGCCGTGATGCGGCTGCTGTGGTTCCCGACATTCTATTTCATATTTCTGTTTCCGCCGCCCGACAGCCTTGTCGCGACGCTGACCCAGCCGCTCAAGCTCAACATCTCCCGTGCGGCGGTCGCGCTGCTCGATGCGCTGGGAATGACGATCGCGCGCAAGGGCGTGATCATCCAGGTCGATCAGTATGACATATTGGTGGCGGCGGCCTGCGCCGGTCTCAACTCGATCATCAGCCTGTCCGCGATCGGACTTTTCTATATCTATGTCCGCCACAATGCGAATTGGCGCTATGCCCTGTTACTGATGATCGCGATCATCCCGGTGGCGATCGTGGCAAATTTTGTGCGCGTGCTGTTGCTGATCCTGATCACGGCCTTTCTGGGCGACGCATGGGCACAGGGCTTCCTCCATGGCTTCGCCGGCATGGTGATGTTCACTGTCGCCCTACTGGGTATTTTCGGCATCGATCGGCTCGCCGAGCCGCTGCGCCGACGACTTGCCAGCCGCGGCCGGACCCAGTGACGGACGACAATCCGAGCCTGGTGCCGACCCGGCGCGACCTGCTGGTCGGCGGAGCCGCGCTGCTCGCCGCGGGAACTGCGGTCGCACGTATGCCGCGCCGCCCGCTCATGTCGATCGGTAAGGGCCAGCTCGAGAAGATCGTACCGTTACGCGTCGGACCATGGTCGTACGAAACCGCGAGCGGGCTCGTGCTTCCCCCGCCCGATCAGCTGGCGCGCCTGCTCTACGACCAGCAGGTCGCCCGCTCCTATTCGGCGCCGGAGGATTTTCCGGTGATGCTGCTCATGGCCTATGGCAGCAGCCAGGGCGGCATGCTGCAGATCCATCGCCCTGAAATCTGCTATCCGGCAAGCGGCTTCCGGCTGACCGAGACCCGTGTCGCCGATATACCCATCGATGACGGACGCGCCATCGCGTCGCGCAGCTTCATTGCGCATAGCGATACCCGCACCGAACAGGTGCTCTACTGGACGCGTATCGGCGAGATGCTGGCGACGAGCTGGTCAGGCCAGCGCCTGGCCGTCATTCGCAACAATCTGGCCGGCGCGATTCCCGATGGGCTGTTGGTCCGCCTGTCGACGGTCGCCGATGATCCCGCGCAGGGCCAGGCCACGCTGCGGCGTTTCGCGAAACTGATGCTTGCGGAGATACCGCTTGCGTCACGCCGGATGCTGATTGGCGCCGCCGCGGGATGAACCTGTATGAATGGCCGCGTCCCTGCGATATGGACATGCATGATTAATCGCCGCGGGGGCGGCACCTTGGGAGTGGAATAATGTCGAAGCGTGTAGCAATAAGCACGATGTGCGCGATGGCCGCACTTGTGGCGGGCTGTCACCGGGGAGCTCCCGAAGGCCAGGTGGCGGCCAAGGTCAATGGCGACGAGGTAACGCTGCAGGAACTGAATACCGAATTGCAGGCGGCTAACGTGCCTGAAGGCATGGACAAGAAGCTGGCCCAGCGCGAGGCGCTGCAGCAGATCGTAGACCGGAAGCTACTGCTCGAGGCGGCGCGCGAAAAGAAGATCGACAAGAGCCCGGAATTCCAGAGCCAGAAGCTGCGTACCGACGAAATTCTTCTCGCTCAGGCTTATGCGCGCCAGCAAATGTCGGCGGTGCCTGTGCCGAATGACAGCGATATCATCAAGTTCATGACCGATCGCCCCAACGCTTTCGCAAAGCGCGAGCAGTTGCAGCTCGACCAGATCCGTTTCCGTACGCCGAAGGACATTCAGCAGATCAGGAAGCTGCAGGGAGACCATAGCCTGGATGCCGTTGCGGCTCACCTGACTTCGCTCGGGATAAAGTTCGAACGCGGCCCGAATGCGCTCGACACGGCGCAGGTTCCGACCGAGATGGTCAACAAGATCAACGAGCTGGCGGCGGGAGAGCCGTTCGTGTTGCCCGGCAACGGCTTCATAACGGTCAACGTGATCATCGGCCGCCGCGCGATCGCAAACGATCCCGTGCAAGCCCGTCAGGCCGCCGTTGGCGCATGGCGCCAGCAGAGGTTCCAAAGTTTGATCGCCGACCAGCTGAAAACGCTGAAGAGCACCGCGAAGATCACCTATCAGGCCGGATTCGAGCCGCTACCGAAAAAGGGGAACGTACCGGCGCCCGCCGGTAAGTGATCGGGCTCGCATAAAAAAGGCGGCGCCAGCGAGGCGCCG
>DATMIP010000179.1:0-21497 GCA_035554515.1 Sphingomonas sp.
CGCGCGGGTGATGCCGGGCGTGGCTTCGCGGTGGTGGCCCAAGAGGTGAAGCGCCTTGCCGCGGATACGCGCGAGGCCGCGCAGAAGGCGTCCGCGCTGCTCGTCGTCTGATCATTCTTCTGGCGGTAGAACGACTTTCTCTTCGTTGAGGCCGTGCTTCATCAGCATCGGTACATTGGCGAGCGCGAACAGCAAGGTTGCCGGCATCGATCCCCACAATTTGTAGCCTAGCCACGTCGCCGTCGAGAAATTGCGCCATACCGCCTCATTGGCGATCGCCAGCGCGAGAAAGAATATCGCCCAGTTTCGCGTCAACAGCCACCATCCTCGGGCGGTCAGGCCGGGATAGGCTTGTCCGAGGACAATCTGCAAAGTCGGCCGTCGGGTAGCCAGGCCCCACAACAGGATCGCCGAGACCGTAACATAATAGATGGTCGGCTTGATCTTGATGATCCAGTCCTTGTGCAGCCAGATGGTGAGGCCGCCGAGGATCAGCACCATCATTGCCGAGAAGATCTGGATTGGCGAGACTTTGCCGAAGCGAAGCAGCGAGACGAGCATCGCCGCGGCGGTCACCGCCATGAACAAGGCCGTCGCGAGATATATATTGTGGCCACTAAGCGCGAAGGCGGCGAAATAGATGGCCAGCGGCCCGAGATCGAGCGCCAGGCGCGTGCCGATTCCCGCTTCGGCCGACTTGGGCAGGTCGCTCATCCTGTCTTCTCCGGTGCTAGCCGCTCGATCCCCGCAATGGCACGGGCGACCTCCTTCGGATCGAACGGGCGCAGGTCGTCGATGGTTTCGCCGATCCCGATTGCGTGGATCGGCAGTCCATATTTCTCGGCGGCCGCGACGAGTACGCCGCCGCGCGCGGTGCCGTCCAGCTTGGTCATGACCAGTCCGGTGACACCAGCTTCCTTCTGGAACACTTCGATCTGGTTCAGTCCGTTCTGGCCCGTGGTAGCGTCGAGCACGAGCACCACATCATGCGGCGCGGCCGGATTGAGGCGCCCGAGCACGCGCCGGATCTTGGACAATTCGTCCATCAGGCCGGCCTTGTTCTGGAGGCGGCCGGCAGTATCGACGATCAGCACGTCGATCCCTTCGGCGGTGCCGCGCTTGACCCCTTCATATACCAGCCCCGCGGCATCCCCGCCTTCATTGCCCGCGATGATCGGCACGCCAATACGTTCGGCCCAGATCTTCAGCTGACCGATCGCAGCGGCGCGGAACGTATCGCCCGCGACCAGCATCACCGAATAATCCTGCTCGGTCAGAAGATGCGCGAGCTTGGCGATGGTGGTCGTCTTGCCCGATCCGTTGACTCCGATCACCAGGATCACCTGCGGCCGCGGGAATGCCTCGATCTCCAACGGTTTGGCGACGGGGGCGAGGATCGCGCCTATCTCTTCGGCGACGATCTCGCGCAGCCGGGCCTCGGTCAGGCCGAGCGCAAAGCGTTCGCCGGTCAGGCGCTCGCGCACGCGGCTCGCGGTGGCGGGGCCAAGGTCCGACGCGATCAGCGCTTCCTCAATCTGGTCGAGCGTATCGTCATCAAGCGCTGCCTTGCCGAACAGCCCCGACAAATTCTCGCCGAGCTTGTCGGATGTGCGGCGGAAACCTCCAAGCAGGCGTTCATGCCACGGCGTGCTCATGCGGCCATGCCTACCAGCACATCGTCGCTGACGGCGACGATCAGGGTGGGAACGATGGTGTTGGGCGTGCCCGCGGGCAGCATTACCTGCGCAAAATCCTCGGCATGGCCGCTCGTGCCGTCCAGCTCGATCAGAACCTGCTTCACCGTTCCAATCTGCGCCCGCATCCACGCCGCCTTACGCCGCGCCGCCATCTCGCGCAGCCCGGCAGCACGTTGCCTGACGATCGGACGGGGCAGCTGCGGCATGCGCGCGGCTGGTGTCCCGGCGCGCGGCGAATAGGGGAAAATGTGCGCCATCGTGATCGCGCAATCGTCGATCAGGGCCAGGGAATTGGCAAACATCGCCTCATCCTCGGTCGGGAAGCCGGCGATCAGATCGGCGCCGATCGCCATGCTTGGTCTTGCCGCCCGGAGGCGATGGACCAGATTGACAGCCTGGGCACGGTTATGGCGGCGTTTCATTCGCTTGAGGATCATATCGTCGCCGGATTGAAGCGACAGATGGACATGCGGCATCACGCGCGGCTCGTGCGCGATCAGGTCCAGCAGGCGATCGTCGATTTCGCATGGATCGAGCGAGGATAGGCGCAGGCGGGGCAGATCGGGGACGTGGCGCAGAATCCGCTCCACCAGACTGCCAAGCGCGGGCTGGCCGGGCAGATCGGCTCCATAGGCGGTGAGGTCGACGCCGGTCAGGACGACTTCCCTTGCGCCTGCGGCGACGGCGGACCTGACCTCGTCGATCACGCCGCCGGCGGGCAGCGACCGGCTCGGCCCGCGCCCGAAGGGGATGATGCAGAAGGTGCAGCGATGGTCGCAGCCATTCTGGACAGGCACGAAGGTGCGGGTATGCGTCGCCGCGGCAGAGGCCCGGGCCTCAGGAGTGACGCGCCAGGCCGCATGGAGCCCCGGCGACGGCAAATAGTGGGACAGGTCAAGCTTCGCCGTGTTCGGTACGACGTCCGACACTTCGCCCATCGCGCGAAAGGTTTCCGGCTCGATCTGTGCGGCACAGCCCGTGACGACGATGCGCGCATCGGGGTGCTCGCGTTTCGCCCGTCGGATCGCCCGGCGCGCGGTCTTGACCGCTTCGGCGGTGACCGCGCAACTGTTGACTACGATCAGATCGTCCGCGCCGCCAAGCATTGCCGCGATCCTGTCGCTTTCCGCGATATTGAGGCGGCAGCCATGGGTGATGAGCTGGGCGCCGCTCACAAATCCTCGGCCTCGCCGGTGAAGACGTGGGCCGCCGGCCCCGACATGCTGATATTGCTGCCGGGTGCCCAGTCGATCAGCAATTCGCCGCCGGGCAGCGCCATCGTGACGGGGCTTTCAACCCGGCCCGATCGGATCGCCGCTACCGCCGTCGCACAGGCGCCGGTGCCGCAGGCGCGGGTAAGGCCGGCGCCGCGCTCCCATACCCGCAGGCGAATGCGGTCGCGCGCCTCGATCGTGGCGACGTTGACGTTGATGCGATCGGGGAACAGCGGGTCGTGCTCGATTTGCGGCCCGAGCCGTTCGAGGTCGACCGTGTCGCAATCCTCGACGAACATGATGACGTGCGGGTTACCGACATTGATCGCCGCGGGATCGTCAAGCTCGTCCCATCCGACCGGCAGGTGGGCGGTATCCATCGGATAGGCCAGCGGGATTTCATCCCAGCCGAAGCGCGGTATCCCCATATCGACCGTCGCCAGCCCGCCATCCGCCATCAGCCGGAGCGTGCCGCCGAGCGTTTCGAGGGTCGATTGGCTGCCGAGCAGGAGCGCCACGGCGCGCGATGCGTTGCCGCACGCCTCCACCTCGCCCCCGTCCGAATTCCAGATACGCATCCGCGCATCGGCGATTTCGGATCGCTCGATCAGGATCACCTGATCGCAGCCGATGCCTTCGCGCCTATCGGCGATGGCGCGGGCGCGTGCCGGGTCCACCGTCACCGGCGCGGCCCGCGCGTCGATCACGACGAAGTCGTTGCCCAGTCCGTGCATCTTGTGAAAGCGCAATGCCATGGCGGCGCCCTAAAGGGTCATCGTAACAGGGGAAAGCGTCAGGCACTATTTTTCCGGTCTGTGGCCACTATAAAGGCGTCATGAAGGACAAGAAACCGGGAGCGGTGCTGAACGAGGGCGGCCCATGGGGTGGCGGTTCGGACGGCGACAAAGCGGGCCCCAAGAAGCCGTGGCGGCAGGTGCGGCCCGGCGGCGCCGGGCCCTCCGCGCTCGACGCGTTGATCGAGCGGGGACGTGCGCGTTTCGGCGGTGGTCCCGAAGGCGGGTTCGGGCCGCGTGGCCTGTGGCGCTGGGCGATCCTTGCCGTGCTGGTCTTGTGGATCGCGCTGACCAGTGCGCATACGATCGGCCCGCAGCAGCGGGGCGTCATCACCCGTTTCGGCAAATATGTCGGTACGCTTGGGCCGGGCCTTGGCTGGTCGCTGCCTGCGCCGATCGATATCGTCACGAAGATCGATGTCGATAATATCCATGTGATCGACATCGACACGGGTACGGACGGCGCTGCCGGCCAGAACCTTATCCTGACCGGTGATGAGAATATCATCGATCTCGGTTACTCGATCCGCTGGAGCATTCGCGATCCTGAGCTTTATATGTTCGAGCTTCAGGATCCGGACGGCACGATCAAAGAGGTTGCTGAGAGCGCAATGCGCGAGGCGATCGCACGGGTGACGCTCGATCAGGCGATCGGCGCGCAACGTGCGCAGATCGAGCAGCAGGTGGCGATGCGCGCGCAAGAGACGCTCGATTTCTATCGCGCCGGGGTCGTCATCCAAGGCGTCGCGATCAAACAGGCCGGCCCCCCAAGCGAGGTCATCGACGCGTTCAAGGAAGTGTCGGCGGCGCAGCAGAACGCGCAATCCTATCTCAACCAGGCGCGCGCTTATGCAACGCAGGTGACAGCCAAGGCGCAGGGCGAATCGACGGCATTCGATGCGGTTTACGCGCAATACAGGCTCGCGCCCGAAGTGACGCGCCGCCGCATGTATTATGAAACGATGGAGAAGGTGCTGGCCAAGACCGACAAGACGATCGTCGAACCGCGTAACGTGGTGCCCTATCTCGCCGCACCGGCCGCCGCGACCGCCAAGCCGCCGGAGGCCGCCAAGTGAGCGCGATCGACGCCATCCGCCGTAATCCGCTGGTATGGGCTGGCGCGGTATTGGTGGTGATCGCGCTCATCTTGAGCTCGGTCGTGATCGTGCCCGAAACGCGCCAGGCGCTGGTCCTGCGCTTCGGCCAGCCCGTGCGGCTGATGAACGCCTATGATCGCAAGGAGGAATTCGGGCGCACGGGTGCGGGGCTGGGATTCAAGATGCCTTTCGTCGAGCATCTCGTCTGGGTCGACAAGCGCGTGCTCGACGTCGATATGCCGCGCCAGGCGGTGCTTTCGACCGATCAGAACCGGGTCGAGGTTGATGCTTTCGCGCGCTACCGAATCGTCAATCCAGTGCGGATGTACGTCGCCGCGGGCAGCGAACGCAGGGTGGGCGATGCGCTCAAGCCGATCCTCGGCTCGACGCTCCGCAACGAGCTTGGCAAGCGCCCGTTCAGGGTGATGCTGAGCCCCGAGCGCGACAATGTGATGAGCAATATCCGCACCGCGCTGGCCCGTGTCGCGGCGCAATATGGGGCCGAAATCGTCGACGTTCGCATCAAGCGGGCCGATCTTCCCGATGGTTCGCCGCTCGAAAGCGCGTTCAACCGCATGCGCACCGCGCGCCAGCAGCAGGCCTTGTCGATCCAGGCCGAAGGACGCCGCCAGGCCCAGATCATCATGGGCGACGCGGATGCCGCCGCCGCCAAGACCTATGCGTCAAGCTTCGGCAAGGATCCGGGTTTCTATGATTTCTATCGCGCGATGCAGTCCTATCGCGTCACGTTCGGCACCGACGATCCAACGGCGCGCGGATCGGCGTCGATCCTGCTCTCGCCGGACAATGACTATTTGCGCCAGTTTACGGGCGGAAAGCCGTAGGGTTCGGCCGCCATTCAATTTGCATTCAGCCGGGAATCGACACAATTTGACGTCCGTTCTGGATAAGGGACCGCGCATGGCGCGCCCGCTACGCTTCAGGAGAGTTTGATCGTGCGCTATGCCTACGCCGTAACAGCCGCCATGCTTCTCGGTGGCGCCGCCGCGACCGTGGTTACCCAGTCGCCGCTGGGCGCGCAGGTGGCCCAGAACGCGCCTTCGCAAATGGCCGCGGTCGCGCCGCGCGGAGCACCCATGAGCTTCGCCGATCTGGCGGCCAAGCTTCAGCCGGCGGTGGTCAATATCTCGACCACGCAAAAGGTGCAGCTCAATCGCCAACAGCAGAATCCGTTCGCGGGCTCTCCATTCGAGGATTTCTTCCGTCAGTTCGGCGGACAGCAGGGCGGCACCGATGACAATGGTCAGCCCGTCACGCGCGAAGCGACATCGCTGGGATCGGGCTTCATCGTCTCCGCCGACGGCTATATCGTCACGAACAACCATGTAATCTCAGGTGTGCCGACCGATCAGGGAAAGGTTACCGTATCATCGATCACGGTGACGCTGCCCGATCGCAAGGAATATAAGGCGACCGTGGTCGGGAAGGATGAGGCTTCCGACCTTGCCGTGTTGAAGATCCAGGCGATCAACCTGCCCTTCGTGCAGTTCGCCGATTCGACCAAGACGCGCGTGGGCGACTGGGTGGTCGCCATCGGCAATCCGTTCGCATTGGGCGGCACTGTCACCGCGGGGATCGTCTCGGCAATTCACCGTTCGATCCGGGGCGGCGCCTATGACCGCTACATCCAGACCGACGCCGCGATCAACCAGGGTAATTCGGGCGGCCCGATGTTCGATTTGAACGGCAATGTCGTCGGCATCAACACCGCCATCTTTTCCCCGTCGGGCGGCAATGTGGGCATAGGGTTCGCGATCCCGGCGGAACAGGCGAAGCCGGTCGTGCTGCAGCTGATGAAGGGCCAGCGTATCCATCGCGGCTATCTCGGTGTCGGCATCCAGCCGATGACGGACGATATCGCGGCCGGGCTCAATCTGCCGAAGGATCGCGGTGAGATCGTTTCGCGGGTTGAACCAGGCCAGCCCGCGGCGCGCGCCGGGGTCCAGCAGGGTGACGTGATTGTGAAGGTCAATGGGCAGGAAGTCTCGCCCGACAACACCTTGTCCTATATCGTCGCCGGGCTGCCCGTTGGCTCGCGGGTGCAGCTCGATCTGGTCCGGAACGGCAAGCCCCTGACGCTGAACGCCGTGCTCGCGGAACGGCCCCCGGAGGATCAGATCGCCGCGGCCGGTGACGACAGCGGGGACGCCACACCCGACGGCGGACAGACCGCTCCGAGCACGATCCGAAACTCGCTTGGCGTGTCGCTCCAGACGCTGACGCCGCAGATCGTCCAGCAGCTGGGCCTGGCGCCCGGTATCCGTGGCGTCGTCGTCACCGGAATCGACCAGTCGAGCGACGCTGCGTCGAAGGGCATCCAGCCACGTGATATCATCCTTGCAATCGCGCAGCGGCCGGTCACCAACACCGCCGAGGCGGCCGCGGCGATCGATGCCGCAAAGCGGGCGGGCTTCAAGACCGTCCTGCTGCTGATCCAGCGCGGCAATCGCCCGGCGACCTATATTGGCGTCGATCTTACCGGAAAATGAAGAACAAGCCCGCCCGGCTTCGGCAGGGCGGGCATTTCGGTCCCGGGCGGCGAAGCGCGCGCCCTATTCCTTGCAGGGATGCATATCCTTAGGCTCGGGCCTGGTGCCCCTTGCCTCGTACAAGGCGAGATAGCCCCCCGCCTGGGGCATGGGGACGCGCTTGACCAGGGCATAGCCCACCGTCCGAAACTCGCAGTCGAGCAAGGAAGGGGGCGTGCCATGCGACTGCGTCGGCCGATCGCTATCCACCACCGCTACCAGCCCGTTGGGGCTGAGCGCCGGCCGCAAATTCCACAGGAACTCATAGGGTTCCTCGATCTCATGATACATGTGGACCATCAGGATGCGATCGAAACTGCCCGGCGGGAGGCCCGGATCGGCCGGCTTGCCGAGCTTGACCGAGACATTGTCGAGCCGGTCGCGATAGACACGATCGGCGAGGCGATCGTGATAGATGGGGACGATATCCTCGGCCAGCACACGCCCTTCGGCGCCGACCCTGGCGGCGAGGCGGATCGTATAATAGCCCTCGCCGGCGCCGATATCGGCGACCGTCATGCCCGGCTGTACTCCTGCGGCCTCCATCACGGCTTCGGCCTCGTTCAGGCGGTCGCGATCGGGCTCGGTCGACCAGCTGGACGATTCCACCGTGGCGACCGGGCGTGATGCTTCGGGAAAGCCGGTGGTGGTGCGTGGCTCATCGGGAACCGCGCGGCTGCAGCCGGCGAGCAGCAATGCCAATGTGAAGATGCGGCCCGCGCTCAATCCACGTCCTCGACTTCGATCGTCTCGCCGGTCACGCGCTGCGACAATGCCGCTGCCATGAACTTGTCGAGATCGCCGTCGAGGACGTCGCCGGGCGCGGTAGAGGTTACCCCGGTGCGCAGGTCCTTCACCAGCTGATAGGGTTGGAGCACGTAAGAGCGGATCTGATGGCCCCAACCGATATCGGACTTGCTGGCCGCGGTGGCGTTTGCCTCCACTTCGCGCTTGCGCAATTCCTCTTCGTAGAGGCGCGCCTTCAGCTGCTTCATCGCCTCGGCCTTGTTCTTGTGCTGGGATCTCTGATTCTGGCACTGGACGACGATATTGGTGGGGATGTGCGTGATGCGCACCGCCGAATCAGTAGTGTTGATATGCTGGCCGCCCGCACCTGAAGCGCGATAGGTATCGATCCGAAGATCGCCATCGTTGACGACGATGTCGATATCGTCGTCGACCTCGGGATAGACCCACACGCTCGCGAAGCTGGTATGGCGCCGCGCGTTCGAATCGTAGGGACTGATGCGGACGAGCCGGTGCACCCCGCTTTCGGTTTTCGCATAGCCATAGGCGTTCTCGCCCTTGAGCAGGAGAGTCGCCGATTTGATGCCGGCCTGCTCGCCGGCATGATGATCGATCAGCTCCACTTTCATGCCGTGCCGCTCGGCCCAGCGCGTATACATGCGCTGCAGCATATCGGCCCAATCCTGGCTCTCGGTGCCACCTGCGCCGGCATTGACCTCGATATAGCTGTTATTGGCGTCTGCCTCGCCTGCCAGCAGCGCCTTGACCTTGTCATGCTCGGCCCGTTCGGCAAGCTCGGCGAGCGCGCGCACGCCGTCGTCGACCAGCGCCTCGTCCCCCTCCGCCTCGGCCATTTCCATGAGCTCGACGGTGTCCGATCGTTCCTGGTCGATGGCATTGACCGCCGCGATCGCTTCGTCCAGCCGGCGGCGCTCCTGCATCACGCTCTGCGCCTGCTTGGGATCGTCCCACAATGCGGGGTCCTCGACCCGGTTGTTGAGTTCATCAAGCTTGCGCAGCGCGCGATCCCAGTCGAGGAACCGGCGCACCAGTGCCAGGGCGGCGTCAATCTGGGCTAGGTGGGTTTGCGCTTCAGCGCGCATGTCTGAAAGGTCCTTTGGGTATGCGTTCCCGGCGGAAACCGGGGCGGCGCAGCTGTCGCGCTTGGCCCCGGCTCCCGCCGGGGAATATGGTTGCGGCCCTTAGCTAGTAAATCCCCCCCTGCTGCTGCAAGAAATCACTGTCGGTGCGTATCCGGCTGGGCCGGACGACAGGGGTCTGGGCGGCGGCAAGTTCCTGCCGGCTTGCGGCGCGGCGCGGCTCGCTCTCGGGTTTGAACGCTTCCCAGATGACAGCAGGCTTATAATCATTGTCATCGGGCCAGCCCCCGAACACCTTCTTGCCCGATCGCCGGTCGATCCGCACCATGCGTATGCCCGGCGGCGCTTTGAAGGGAACGATCGGCATGTTCTTCATCGCAACCTGCGCGAACTGGCGGAAAATCGGTGCGGCAAGCGTACCACCCTGGGCATAGCCGCCCATCGGTCGCGGCCGATCGAACCCCATATAGACGCCTGCGACCAGATCGGGTGACCCGCCGACGAACCACACATTGGTCGGGCCGGTGTTGGTCCCCGTCTTGCCGAACAGGGGTCGATTGAGATCGCGCAATACGGTCGCGGTGCCACGCTGCACCACGCCTTCCAGGATGTGGACCATCTGGTAAGCGGTCATGGGATCCATGACCTGCGCCGATCGCGAGCGCGGCCGCGGCATCGGGCCGCCATTCCAGTCGCGGGCATTGCAGCCCTCGCACGGACGGTTGTCCGCGCGCCATATGACCTTGCCGTGGCGGTCCTCGACATAATCGATCAGCGTCGGCTTGAGCGAGCGGCCCTGGTTGGCAAGCATCGCATAGGCATTGACCATGCGCAGGACGGTGGTTTCACCCGCGCCAAGCGAATAAGCGATGTAAGGCGGATAGTCGCCGACCCCCATCTTCTTCGCGAGTGCGACTACCTTGTCCATGCCCGCGGTCGAAGCGGCGCGAACGGTCATCAGGTTGCGCGATTGTTCCACCCCCCAGCGCATCGTCTGCGGCCCGGCATAGCCGCCGGTGAAGTTGCGGAAGCATTTCGTGCCGAGCGAGACCGTCTGGAACACGCAGAAGGGACCGTCGACGATGATCGACGCGGGCGTCATGCCACTGTCGAGCGCGGCCGAATAAACGAACGGCTTGAACGACGATCCGGGCTGCCGCAGCGCCTGGGTCGCGCGGTTGAAGCTGTCATGCGGATTGAACCCGCCCTGCATCGCGACGACCTGGCCGGTGTGCACGTTTTCAGCCACCATTCCGCCCGAGATCAGCGGGATCGAACGCAGCGCCCAGCCGCTGCCGGCGGGAGCGACGATGACGATGTCGCCGGCCTTCAGGAAATCGAACGCGCGGCCGCCGATACCGCGCTTGGGCGCCGCCGCGCCCCACGGGAACAGCTGGCTCCGGCTGCCGTCGGCAAAGCCGATATCGGCGCTGGCGGGGGATTTGGCGAGGATAAGCGCGGCGCGCCAATTAGCGTAGCCGGTCTCGACCTTGGCTGCGGCGAGTCGCGCCGGCCAGCCCGGGCCAGGATCGATGCTGCCCGATCGTCCGCGCCAACCGGCGGCCGCCTCATATCGGACCAGCCCATCGCGCAGGGCCTGCTCGACTGCCTTCTGCGCGGTTTGATCGAGCGAAGTCCGCACCCATAGCCCGCCCGCATAGACACTGTTGGCGCCATCGCCGATGTCGGTGCCGTAACGCGCGATCAGCTCGCGTCGCACCTCTTCCATATAATAACCTTCGAACTTCTTTTCCGCCTCGCGCCGCGCGTCCGAACGCGCGATCGTGCCAAGCGGAGCGGCTGTCGCCTCCTGCTCCTGCGCCCGCGTTATATACCCGTTGGCGAGCATTTCGCGCAGCACGTAAGCGCGTCGTTCGAGCGCCCGATCGGCGTGACGGTCAGGATCGTAATTGGCCGGCGCCTTGGGCAACGTCGCCAGATAGGCGATTTCGGGCAGCGTCAGCTCGGTTACACCCTTGCCAAAATATGCGCGCGCCGCCGCCTCGACCCCATAAGCGTTCCGGCCGAGGAAGATCTGATTGAGATAGAGCTCCAGGATCTGCGGCTTCGACATCGCATTTTCAATGCGGATCGCGAGCGCGGCCTCCTTGACCTTGCGCGTCGGCGAATATTCGTTGCCGATCAGCAAATTCTTGGCGACCTGCTGGGTGATGGTCGATCCACCGCGGGCGCGTTCGCCGGTGCCGGTCTTGCGGGCATAATCGAAAATCGCGAACAGGAATGACGTCGGGTCGATGCCGTGGTGCGAGAAGAAATCCTTGTCCTCGGCCGAGATGAAGGCGTGGATCAGCTGTTGCGGATATTCGTCATAAGCGAGCTCGACACGTCGCTCGCGTGCGAAGCTGTAGACGGGCGTGCCATCGAGCGCGCGGACGTTGGTCGGCAACGGAGGCTCGTAGCTCAGCAATTTGTCGGTCGACGGCAGCCCGCGGAGGAAGAGCAGCCAGAACAGGACATAGCCGACGATCAGGAAGGCGAGAATACCGAACAGCCAGCGCACGCGGCGCTTGGCGAGTATGTTGCGGATGGCGCCGTCGGGGAAGTGGGGCAGGGCTAGCTTCACGGCGCACGCGTCTAGAGACTTATCGCGCCCGTCGCCACCGCCTTGCGCTTACTTGCCGCCGGGTTTGCGGAACCGCAGGATGAACTGATCGGTGTGCCCACGGACCGAAGGGTCGAAAACCTTTGCGGTGCGCGGGTCCGCCGGGTTGGCGAGCACCTTGCTCTCGCCGTCAAACTTGAAGCCGGCGGCTTCCATTTCTTTGCGCACGATCGCCGGATCGATGCGGTGGGTAGTGTTGGTATCGGCGGTTCCCGATCCTGCGGGCGCTGCATGATCCAGGACAATATAGACCCCGCCGGGACGCAACATATTGTAGCGGGCTTTATTGAACGCGACCAGGTCCAGCCCGGGCATGTTGTGCAGGTCGTGATAATTCTGGGAGGTCCAGATCACATCGACCACGCCGCTTGGCCCCGTGCTGAGCGCAGGATCGTGCGATGGGACCACATTCTTGTGCGCGGGCTCGTTCGAAATCGCTGTCACCGCATCGAGCGCCTTGGGGCGATTGGCGTACATTTCGTCCGGCACATAGGCGATGACCTTGCCCGTCGGGCCAACCGCGGTCGAAAAGAGACGCGTGAAATAGCCTCCGCCGGGCAGCATATCGACCACGACCATACCGGGCTTGATACCGGCGAATGCAAGCATTTCGGCTGGTTTGCGTTCGGCATCACGGTCGCGATCGGCGGCCGGACGGGTGGTATCGGCAATCGCGGCAGCGCTCGCCGACGGGGCGGCGCCGTGCGTCGGCGCGGCGGCGAGCAACAGGGCGATCGTGATTGTGGCGGTGCGGATCATGGCAGTTCCTCCCGATTGCTGGTCTTGCCCACCAGCTGGCGTGCGAAATGCGCTTCAACAGCACGGCGTACGCCGATTGCAATCTTGTGGCGATATTCTTCCGACGTCAGCAGCGCGAGATCGTCGTCGTTGGAGATGTAGCCGGTCTCAAGCAGGACCGAAGGTACGTCGGGCGCCTTCAATACCATCAGCCCCGCATATTTATGGAAATTTGGTTTGAGCGCGATCAGCGGCGAGAGTTCGCGCTGCAGAACGGCGGCAAAAGCCGATGACGTATTGAGCGTCTCGCGCTGGGCGAGATCGATCAGGATAGAAGAAACGTCGTTCGTTTCGCGCGACAGATCGATCCCGTTGATCACGTCGGCCTTGTTTTCGCGTGCCGCGAGCGCCGCGGCCACCCGGTCGGAGGAGGTTTCGGACAAGGTATAGATGCTGGCGCCGCGCGCCGTGGCATTGGGAGCGCTGTCGCAATGGACCGAGATGAACAGATCGGCGCGCAACTGGCGCGCAATCTCGCGACGTTCCTGCAGGACGAGAAATCGGTCATCCGAGCGGGTGAGCGCGACACGGACCTTGCCGCCCTCAAGCAGCTCGTCGCGGATCGCTTTGGAAATGCGCAGCGCGACATCCTTTTCCCGCTCGCTGTCGTCGGACGAGGAAGACCCCGGGTCGTGGCCGCCATGGCCGGCATCGATTACCACCAGCGGTGCGTCGTTTCTTTTCGGTCCCTGGACGAACGGGAGCCACATGCGCGACGGTCGAAGCGGGATTGCCGCGGTGGCCCTGTTCGGCGGACGCGCGGCAAAAGCGGGCGCGGCCGCGATCAGCAACGGGACAAGGAAGGTCAGCACGCGCACCTTCAACCATTAGCAAAGGCGGCGCCCGCTGTGAATCCCGTACGGAATCCAACATCCTGGCATATTTTCCGCGCCACCTTGCTGTCCCCAAATCCTCATCCGTCACGGCGGAGCTTTCGGTTGCCGCGCCCTGGGGCAACTGCTAGGCAAGCCCTGTCCGGCACGGCGCGTTGAGTATCGCTTGCCGGTCCGTTCCGGCGCGAACAGAATCGCGGCCGGTGATCCCAGGTTGAAGCTGTATGCGCCATTTTTCCCTTCCCGTACGTCGAGCCCAGCAGGCTGACGACGCGCGGGTGACGGGCTTGGCCGGACGCGACTGCGGTCCGGATGGCGCTGCGGCAGAGGCAATTTTCTACAGCATCGTCGGGACGGATGACGCGCGCCTTTGCGCCAAGCCCGATCCCTACCTTAATCGCGCCCGCCGCCTTGTGAGGGCCAGGACGGGCGCCCGGAGATTATTTGATGTCCATGCGCATGTTGATCGACGCGCGCCACCGGGAAGAAACCCGTGTGGCGGTCGTCAAGGGTAACCGCATCGAGGAGTTTGATTTCGAATCCGAAGAGCACAAACAGCTCAAGGGAAATATCTATCTCGCCAAGGTAACGAGGGTCGAACCGTCGCTCCAGGCGGCGTTTATCGATTATGGTGGCAACCGCCACGGTTTCCTCGCTTTCTCCGAAATCCATCCGGATTATTACCAGATCCCCAAGGAGGATCGCGAGGCCCTCCTTCGTGAGGAAGCCGAGCACGCCGCCGAGGAAGAGGCGCTGCGCGCCCGCGAGGAGGAGGATGAGGAGGACGAAATCGAGGGCGAAGCGCGCCTTGATGACGATGGCGGTCGGGAATATCTCGACGCCGCCGAAGACCACGTCCACGACGAATCCGATCATCTTGACGAAGGTGATCCGGTTCCCCCGCCGCGCCCGACCTCGACCGGCGGCGATGACAGCGCCGTCGAATCGCTCCGTCAGAAGCGGATGAATCTTCGCCGCCGCTACAAAATTCAGGACGTGATCCGCCGCCGCCAGGTGCTGCTGGTCCAGGTCGTGAAGGAAGAGCGCGGCAACAAGGGCGCGGCACTGACGACCTATCTCAGCCTCGCCGGCCGCTATTGCGTGCTGATGCCCAATACCAGCCACGGTGGCGGCATCTCGCGCAAGATTTCGAATGCCTCGGACCGCAAGCGGCTGAAGTCGATCCTGGCGGAGCTCAATCTCCCGCGCACGATGGGTTGCATCGTCCGTACAGCCGGTCTCCAGCGGACCAAGCCGGAGATCAGGCGCGACTTCGATTATCTCGCGCGCCTGTGGGATGAGATACGCGACAAGACGCTTCATTCGGAGGCGCCCGCCGAAATCTACCGTGACAGCGACCTGATCAAACGCGCGATCCGCGACATCTATAACAAGGATATCGACGAGGTGATCGTCGAGGGCGAGGAGGGATATCGCGCGGCGCGAACCTTCATGAAGCTGCTGATGCCGACCCACGCCAAGAAGATCGTGCCTTATTCGGACGCGATTCCGCTGTTCCAGCGCTTCGGTGTCGAGGATCAGCTGGCGGCGATGTACCAGCCGGTCGTCCAGCTCAAATCGGGCGGCTATATAGTCATCAATCCGACCGAAGCGCTTGTATCGATCGATATCAATTCGGGTCGTTCGACGCGCGAACATAATATCGAGCAGACGGCGACCGCGACCAACCTTGAGGCCGCGCAGGAAATCGCGCGTCAGCTGCGGTTGCGTGACATGGCGGGTCTCGTCGTGATCGACTTCATCGACATGGAGAATAGCTCGAACAACCGTAAGGTTGAGAAAGCGATGAAGGAGGCGCTGAGAAACGATCGCGCCCGCATCCAGGTTGGCAGGATCTCGGGCTTCGGGCTGTTCGAGATGAGCCGCCAGCGATTGCGAACCGGCGTGCTCGAAGCGTCGACGCGCATGTGCCCGCATTGCGAAGGTTCAGGCTTCATCCGCACGGCATCGTCGTCCGGTCTTCAGGCGCTGCGCCTGCTTGAGGAAGAAGCGGCACGCGGCCGTGGCTCACGCTTGTGCCTGCGCGCGAGCCAGGAAGCGGCGCTCTACGTGCTCAATCGCAAGCGCGCCGAGCTGGCCGATATCGAGGATCGCTATGGAGTGATGATCGAGGTGCTCAGCGATGGGCATCCCGAGGGCGCGCGCATGGCGGTCGAGGCCTCCGGGCCACCGCCCAGCCACGCGCCGCGCCTGCCACAGCAGATCGCTCCTGAACCCGACGACGACATCGTCGAGGATGAGGAAGAGGAAGAGATCGAGGCCGAGGCGGGCGAGCCTGGTCGCGAGCGCGAGGAAAGCGAGAATGTCCGCCGCCGTCGGCGCCGCCGCCGCCGCGGCGGACGCCGCGATGAGACCGACGATGGGTCGGGGGAGATCGGCGCGGATGCGACCGGCGAGCCCGGCGGTGCGGTGGAAGCCGACGCGGTCGACGCGACCACCGACGAGGCCGGAGGGGACGAAAATGGCGGAGGCGACGAACGCCGTCGTGGCCGTCGCGGCCGCCGGGGCGGCCGCCGCCGGAATCGGGGCGATGCGCCGGTCTCCGTCGACGCGTTCGCATCCGAAGGGCAGGCCGACGTATCGACCGAATTGGAGGCCGTATCCGAGACCGGAAGCGAACCAGCGGTTGACGCGGTTGCCGATAAGCCGGCCGGCCGTCGCCGTCCCCGCGCCCGCAAGGGTAGCGAGCCGGTGGCGACGCCATTCGTCGAGACCGTCAATGCTGTCGAGACCGTCGATGCTGTCGATGCCACCGAGTCGGTAACCCCCTCGGAGCCGACGGCAGAGCCTGCCGCCAAGCCGCGGCGCCGCCGGCGACCGAAGACCGAAACTGCCGTGCCGGAAGCCGAACCCGCGGGCGCCTCACCGCAGGTGGCGGAAGCGGCTCCAGCGCAACTGGCCTCGACAGCCGATCCGGCTCCGGCTCGCCGCCGCCGATCCAGCAAGGCAGCCGTCGAGGCTCCGCTCGAGCCTATCGTTGCCAATGGCGCCGATGCCGCCGAAGGTGAGCTCGATGCCAATGGCGAGCCGCGCCGCGGTTGGTGGCAACGGACCTTCGGCGCCTGATGGCCCTGTTCCCGCTCCGTCGCGTTGGCGGGGCGGGATCGGGCTTTTTCAGGCGCGGTTCAGCAGGCCCACGCTTGAGACACGCCTGATGCCATCGCTCCTTTGCCTGTCGCGGATCCTTTGCGGCGCAATCCTGTCGATCGCGTTGCCGGCGCAGCAGGCCTGCGCTCAAAGCGCTGGCCCATCAATCCTGCGTGATGCTGAAACCGAACAGTTTCTTTCCGATATCAGCGCGCAAATGGCGATATCGTCCGGGCTGACTCCGCGATCACTCAAGCTCTACATTATCAATGATCGCGAGATCAACGCGTTCGTTGCCAGCGGCCAGGCGATCTACATTAACTCGGGGACGATCCAGCATTCTGACAATGCCAACGAGCTCGAAGGGGTAATCGCGCATGAGCTTGCCCATATCGAGGGTGGAGACGCGGTACGGAGCGGGAATGCTGCCGGAGCGGCAACGCGAATAACGCTTTTGTCCCTGCTGGTCGGCATCGCGGCCGTCGCGGCGGGCGCGGGCCCGGCCGGGATGGCCGCGATGATGGCCGGGCAAAGTGCCGCTATGGGCAAATATCTTGCCTATAGCCGCCAGCAGGAAGGCAGCGCCGACGCCGCCGCCGTGCGGCACCTCAGCGACGCGCGGCTGTCCGGGAAGGGGATGATCAGTTTCTTCGGCAAGCTTCGCCAGGAAGAATATCGGCTGAGTCCAAGCTATACTTCAATCGACCCGTTCGCGATGAGTCACCCGATGACCGCCGATCGGCAGGCGGCGCTGCTGAACGATCTGCAGAAGTCGCCGTGGTGGAACGCCCCCCCAGACAAGGCAAAGGAAGCGCGATTTGCCCGGATCAAGGCAAAGCTGGTAGGCTATCTCGACGATCCGCCGGTTGTGCTGAACAAATATCCCGAGCGCGACCAGAGCATTCCGGCCCATTATGCGCGTGCTTATGCGTGGCATCGCGGGGGCTATCCGGAAGCCGCCGCCGCCGAAGTCGCGAAATTGCTCGCCGCCGCTCCGCACGATCCTTTCTTCCTTGAGCTCAAGGGGCAGATCTTGCTCGAGAGCGGCAAGCCGGCGGAGGCAATCCCCGCGCTGCGCGAGGCGGTACAACAGTCGCGCTCAACCCCGCTGATTGCCGCGCTGCTCGGCAACGCGCTGGTCTCGACCGAAAACCCGGCCGACCTTCAGGAAGCAGCGCAGGTCCTGCGCGTCACGGTGCAGCGCGACCGCGAGAACCCGCAGGCGTGGTATGACCTGGGCCTTGCCTATACCCGACTCGGCGACGAGGCACGGGCAAGCCTTGCCAGCGCCGAGCGCTTCAGCCTGCAGGGCGAGCCGCAGATGGCGGCCGCCAATGCTGAGATCGCGCTGCGTGGCATCCCCGCCGGAACGCCGGATCATATTCGCGCACAGGATCTCGCGCTCGCCGCGCGCGACGAGGCCGACCGCGAGCGGCGGCATAAAAGATGAAGCGAAGGGTTCGCCTGGATACAGCCGTGATAGGGATCGGCGCCGCCGGCCTTGCGGGCCTGGCCCTTGGCGCGGCGGCTGGAGCGGGCAAAGAAGAGGCCGGCGAGGCGGCAACCGGCGCGATGGCGCGCCAATATATTCTCGCCCATCCCGAAATCATCGACGACGTGCAGGACCAGCTTCGCATCGCGCCGCATCGCAGGGCGATCGAGACGGCGTTTTCCGGCGCGTGGGCCGGCAATCGCGATGCTGATGTGACCCTGGTTATCTTCTCAGACTATAATTGCCCCTATTGCCGCGCGACGGTACCCGAAATCGAGCGGGTTCTTGCGGCCGACCCGAAGCTGAAAGTGGTCTGGCGGGAAATGCCGGTGCTGGGCCCCGCCAGCGATTCCGCTGCCCTGGCTGCGCTCGCCGCCGCGAAGCAGGGCAAATATGTCGCCTTCCGCCGCGCGCTGTTTGCCGGCGATCACCCCGACCGCAACGGAATTGCGGCCGCTGCGCGTGCCGCTGGGCTCGATCTCGTCAGGTTCGCGGCCGATCGCGATGCACCGGACGTCACTGCCGAAGTGGCGTCCAATCTCACGCTGGCGCAGCGGCTCCAGATCAGCGGCACGCCCTTCTTCGTTATCGGAAACCATAGCTTTACCGGCGCGGCTGGCTCTGATGCGCTCGCAGCGGCGATAGCCGAGGCGCGACGGCAGCAGGGGTAGTAAGGCGGGCGCAGTGCCACGCCAACGAGCGGACCGTAGCTCAATATGCGTTGCGGTGGACCACTACCCTGAGCGTATTGATCAGGATCGAAATGTCGCGCCAGATCGTCCAGCCGTTCAGATATTCGAGGTCGGCGTGGAGGCGATTGGCGAGATCCTCGCGCTCCTTTGTCTCGCCGCGATAGCCGCGGACCTGCGCGAGGCCGGTCAGCCCGGGCTTGGACGCGTGGCGATGCCAGTAGCGCTCGTCCACTTCCCAGAAGAGCTCGTTCCCGGCGAGCGACCCCAAAGCGTGCGGGCGCGGCCCGACCAGGCTCATTTCGCCACGGAGCACGTTGAACAATTGCGGGAGTTCATCGATGCTTGATGCGCGGATGAAACGGCCGACGCGCGTTACCCTGTCATCATCCTTGCGCGTCGACTTGCTGCCGGAACTGTCGCTCAGATCGGCACGCATGCTGCGGAACTTGTAGGTCAGGAAGATACGGTTGCCGCGTCCCACGCGCGGCTGGAGGAACAAAACCGGCCCCTTACTATCCAGCTTGATCGCGATCGCGGTGACTATCAGCAGCGGCGCGAGGAAGATCAGCCCAGGGATGGTCAGCGCCAGATCGAGCGTACGCTTGGCAAAACGGCGCGACAGATCGAGCGGCGCATGCGCAACCGCGACCGTATGTTTGCCCGCGAACATGCCGATGCCGATCGCGCCGAGCTCGTCCAGCTCCTCGGCGAGGATATGGCCGTTGACGCTCGATCCCTTGAGCAGGATCGCCCACACCTGGCGCCGCTCCGGGGGGCAGGCGATGACGACGCGATCGACCCCCCGCAGATGCATGCCCAGCCGGTTGAGCATGTGCGGATCGTGGATGTTCGGGACAAGGTCATCACGCGCCGTATCGAGCACGTGCATCCCCGCCGGGGGCGTGATCGAAACCTCGTCAATGATCAGTAGATCATAGACAAGCTGCATGCCGGTGCGGTGGCGGATATAAGCGTGGCACAGATAGCGGCCCGCCGCCATCGCGCCGACGGTGGCGACGATCGCAACGCCCGATGTGAAGCGCGAAAGATCCGAGCTCACCTTCATGTAAAATGCCAGGAAGAACACCGCGAAGACGGCGAACACGAAGGCGAGCGAAGCGCGCGAAAAGCCGGTGCGCGGATCGCGCAGCACGTCTGCGGCATAGGCGTCGCTGTTGATCGCGACCCCGACGAAGATCGGGAGCACCACCGCGAACAGGTTGATGCCCGATGGCGCAAACGGATCGCCGAAGCGCAGGAAATTACCGATCAGGCAGCCGAGCAGGATGGTCACGCAATCGACCACCAGAATCAGGAGGCACAATTGCACGCGCAGCGACTGGATTTCCGACAGATCGACGCGCGGCTTGGTCAGGTCTTTCGCGGGCATGTCGTTCACGGCCGTGCTTGCTCCGCACGCGTCCGCTTTCCCATCGATCGGCTCGAGCCGGCCCTGGTTTTCGTTCGCTGCATGGCTGCCGCTAACTGCTCCCCAAGGGCTCCTGGCCGGAACCCGACCTAGCGACAACACCATGATGGATGGCCTGTCAACGCGCAACGCACCATCATCGGTCGTCCGACACAGGTAAGCCGCGCGGGAACCGGGCTTTTTTACCGGGTGCAGCGCGGAATCAGGAGCTTGCGGAGCAGGACAGCAACACCTCTCGCAAGCCAAAGATACGAAGCGCCCTCAATCGCGCGGAACAACGGCCAGGAACGAACCAGGTACGAAATCCGCGGCGCTATCATCCCTGCTGGTCGGCGAGCCGCAGCAGATATTGCCCATAGCCGGTCTTGGCGAAGATCTCACCACGCCGGCGGAGCTGCGCCGTGTCGATGAAGCCGCATTCGAACGCGATTTCTTCAAGGCAGGCGATCTGCAGTCCCTGACGGTGCTGAACGGTGCGGACGAACTCGGACGCTTCGAGCAAGCTGTCGTGAGTGCCGGTGTCAAGCCAGGCGTGGCCGCGCGACAATTGTTCGACGAACAGTTCGCCGCGTTCCATATAAAGCCGGTTCAGGTCCGTGATCTCGAGCTCGCCGCGCGGCGACGGGCGCACCTGATGCGCGAATTCGCACACCCGATCGTCGTAAAAATAGAGGCCGGTCACCGCCTGATGCGACTTGGGCAGCTTTGGCTTTTCCTCGATCGAGAGCGCGCGCCCGTCGCTGTCGAGTTCGACCACGCCATAGGCTTCCGGGTGATCGACATGGTAAGAGAAAACCGTGGCGCCGTGGGTACGCTCACGCACGCGGCGCAGACGGGTGCTCAGGTCGGCGCCGAAGAAGATATTGTCTCCCAGCACCAGCGCGCCCGGCCCGCCCGCCAGGAACGGCTCGCCGATCAGAAACGCCTGCGCCAGCCCCTCCGGCTTCGGCTGGACGGCATAGTCAATCTTTATGCCGAACTGGCTGCCATCGTCGAACAGGCGCCGATAATTATCGAGATATTCGGGCGAGGAGATGATCAGCACCTCGCGCAAGCCGGCGAGCATCAGCACCGACATCGGGTAGTAAATCATCGGCTTGTCGTAGATCGGCAACAGCTGCTTGTTGATCGCCAGTGTGGCTGGATGAAGCCGCGTGCCGCTGCCGCCGGCGAGGATTATGCCCTTCATTTTATGCAGCTTCCTTCACAAGCGTATCCACTATCTCATCGACCGCGCTCCGCCAGTCCCGCGGAACGATCCCAAAGTCGCGCGTAAGTTTGGCAGTCGCCAGTCTCGAATTGGCCGGCCGTGCGGCGGGCGTGG
>DATMIP010000180.1:0-2808 GCA_035554515.1 Sphingomonas sp.
GCGCTTATGCACTGATCGAGAAGAATGAAGGCGTTGCGCCTGCAAAGAAGAGCAGGAAAAAGGCGAAGGCCTGACCCCGCGCTGGCTGGGTATTCCGGCGCGGACGCTGTTCAATACCGTCCTCGCTCGGCTAAGAGGGCCTGATGCTAACCGGCCTCGCCATTCGCGACGTGGTCCTGATCGAGGCGCTCAACCTCGAATTCGGTAGCGGCCTGGGCGTGCTCACGGGTGAGACAGGGGCTGGTAAATCGATCCTCCTCGATGCGCTCGGCCTCGCGCTCGGCGTACGCGCCGATGCCGGCCTGGTACGGCAGGGCGCGGATCATGCCAATGTCACCGCCACCTTCGAACTGCCGGTCGATCATCCGGCGCTGGCTCTACTGGCTGAAGGCGATCTCGCGATCGAACCGGGTGAGCCGCTCGTAATCCGCCGGTCGGTTCGCGCCGATGGCGGTAGCCGCGCCTTCGTCAACGATCAGCCCGCATCGGCCGGCCTGTTGCGCGCGCTCGGCGGAACCCTCGTCGAAATCCACGGCCAGCATGACGATCGCGGCCTGCTAAATGCGCGCGGTCATCGCGGTCTGCTCGACGCGTTCGGCCGCATTGATACCCGCGACGCCGCCGCGGCGCACGCCCGCTGGCGCGCCTCCGAGGACGCCCTTGCCACGGCATCCGCCGATCTTGAAAATGCCGCGCGCGATCGCGAATGGCTCGAACATGCCGTTGCCGAACTGACCGCAGCTGCGCCCGAACCGGGGGAGGAAGCGGCGCTCGCTGAAGCGCGTGCGACGATGCAGAAAGGTGCGCGGCTGGCCGACGAGCTGGAGACGGCGGCAACCTTGCTCGAAGGATCCGAAGGCGGCCTCGCCCAGCTGCGCCAGGCGGCTCGCCGGCTCGAACGGATGGCGCCTGAACATGACGCGCTGGCGCAGGCGCTCGCGGCGATCGACCGCGCGGTGATCGAGGCGGCCGATGCCGAAGACCGGCTGGCGGAGGCGCGCGCCGCCTTCGCGTTCGATCCCGGCCGGCTCGAAGCGATGGAAACCCGCTTATTCGATCTGCGCGCACTGGCGCGCAAGCATCGCGTCGAGCCCGACGATCTCGCGGCGCTCGCGCAAGAGTTGTCCGTGCGGCTGGCGCGGATCGAAGCAGGCGGGGAAGGGCTTGTCGCGCTGGAGCAGGCGCTGGCGGCGGCGCGGGCGGATTATGCCGCGGCAGCCGACGTGCTGTCCGCGGCCCGTCGCGAGGCGGCGACGCGCCTTGATGCCGCGGTCGCCGGCGAACTCGCCCCGCTCAGGCTCGATGCGGCCCGTTTCCGTACCATGGTCGAGCCTCTGCCCGAAACCGGCTGGAGCGGATCGGGGCGCGACAGGATCGAATTCGAGATTTCGACCAATCCCGGCGCGCCGTTCGCGCCGATGCTCAAGATCGCGAGCGGCGGCGAATTGTCGCGCTTCATCCTGGCGCTCAAGGTCGCGCTCGCAGAAGAAGGCGGCGCGGGGACGATGATCTTCGATGAGGTCGATCGTGGCGTCGGCGGCGCGGTCGCTGCCGCAATCGGCGATCGGCTCGCGCGGCTGGCTGGCGCCGCGCAAATCCTGGTGGTGACGCACAGCCCGCAAGTCGCGGCGCGTGCCGACCGCCATTGGCTGATCCAGAAACGATCCGACGGGCTGGTCGCCCGCACCGGCGTCCACCAGCTCGACGATCGCGAACGGCGCGAGGAAATAGCGCGCATGCTGTCCGGCGCGGAAGTTACCGACGAGGCCCGCGCGCAGGCCGAGCGGCTGCTTGCGGCGGCTTGAAATACCGATCCAAACGAACCCAGACACTAAAAAAGGGCGGCGCAGGATGACCTGGCCGCCCCCGATCTCGGATCGTCCCGGTCCACGCCGGGCTGATCTACCGCGCGGCCACGGCCGCGCGCCGGATCACTTGATCTTGGCTTCCTTGAAATCGACGTGCTTGCGCACGACCGGATCATATTTCCGAAAGGACATCTTCTCGGTCTGGTTACGCGGATTCTTCTTGGTGACGTAGAAGAAGCCGGTATCGGCGGAGCTGACGAGCTTGATCTTGACGGTGGTCGGCTTGGCCATGACCCGAATTCCTGCGCTGTTGAGACGGCCGCCTGCGCGGCGCACCAAAAAATAAAGCGGCGTCGCCGCCGCTCGATCGTCGCGCGCTTTGCCTTTGCCGTGGCCGAAAGTCAAGCGATTGGCAGCCACCGCATTGTCTTAATCCGGCGGTAAGCATGTTTGTGCCAGCCTCCTGTCCGGGAGAGCGAAAGGGGCCAGGATGATGGACGTACCACAGGGGCAGGGAAAATTCGAACATGCGGTCGCGATGCTCGCGCGCGATCTGCCGCGCATGCGGACCGCGGACGCCTGCGCGCGCCTCGGCTGGCTCAAACGCCAGGCGGTGCTCGAAGGCTATCTGCCCACCGCGATGCTCGCCGACGGGCTGGCGAGCGCGATCACGCGTGATGGCCGCAACGTTCCGCTCAGGACCTGGCTCGACGCCTTGTCGCTGGCGGCGGGCTTTGGTGCCCACAATGACGATGCGGGCCCGCTGCTGCTGGCGACGGTGGGCGTTCGCTTCGCCGGCTGAACGGTCTCGCCGATCATTCTGATCGGGATTATTGAGGCGACAGGTGCGTCCAAAAGCGCGATTCGCATGTTTGCGCCTTCGAACCTGTTAACTTGGAGACTATCATGGCGGATACCCCCGCAGCGAAGCTCGCCACTCCGACCGATCTTCAATCCAACCAGCTGTCGAGCGTTGCCGATGCCCTCAACGGCGCGCTGG
>DATMIP010000181.1:0-2965 GCA_035554515.1 Sphingomonas sp.
AGGAAGCCCATGCCGGCATAATCGATGATCGCGATCGAGGTGAGCGCCATCGCTCCCCCCATACAGGCTCGGGGCCTGCGGCGCGAGATGGGTCAGGCGAAGCTGGCGATGCCGATCGAAGCGGCACTGATCCCGTCGAGCGTGATCCCCGAATCAGGCTGCCCGTTGCCGCCATCGCCGACGAAGAACAGGATCGTGTCGTTCCCGACGGTGATGGCAGCGACGTCCTGGACGCTACCCGCGAGCAGCGCCGAGGCCTGGGCGAAGGCGGTCGCGGCGGTTGCGGCACTCCCGCCGAGCAGGGCGAGCACGTGGAAGGGCAGCTGGATCAGATCGCCCCCATTGCCGAAATCCGTGACATGATCGGTCGCATAAGCCCCGCTGGCGGTGAAGACGGCGTCGCCATTGGCGAAGACGAACCGGTCGCTGCCCGCATCGCCGGACACCTGGTCGAGCCCGCCGCCGCCGCTCAACATATCATTGTCGGCACCGCCGCGGATCGTATCGCCGCCGTCCCCGCCAAAAAGCGAATCCGCGCCCTTATTGCCCTGGAGATAGTCCGCGCCCGCGCCACCCTGGACCATGTCGCTATCGGCGCCGCCATAGAGACGATCATTGCCCGCGCCCCCGTCGATGATATCGGCGCCGGCATTGCCCTGGATATAATCATTCCCGTCGCCGCCCGACAGGCTGTCTCCGCCATCCGACATGCCGGCAATCGTCGTCAGCGCATTGCCGTAAATATGGTCGTTACCCGGCCCGCCGGAGACCGTGTCGTTCCCGGTGCCACCAAAGAAATAATCGGCCTCGACCGCGCTGCCCGCCGATCCGATGCCCGGCGAGCCAAGCAGCCGATCATCCCCTTCCCCGCCGTCCAGCACATCGCTGCCGCTGCCGCCGTCGAGCTGGTCGTTGGCCGCACCACCATGCAGCGTGTCGTTGCCGCCCTCGCCATAGAGGCTGTCATTGCCCGAGCCGCCGTCGAGCGCGTTGTCGGCGCCATTGCCGATCACCGTGTCGCTGCCGCTTCCGCCGATCGCATTTTCAATCGTGACATTATAGGCGATCGCGACGTTCGATCGATAACCGCCCACATCGGAGAAATCGCCCGCGCGCAGATCGATCTTCTGATTGTGTCCATAGCCCGAAAAGTCGAACGTATCATTGCCCCCGGCGTCCCATGCCGCGAACACCAGTTCGCTGCTCGCGTTGGTCGCACTGTACCAATCGCGGCCGGTGTTCGAATTGAAGCCGTAAACCGTATCTCCCATCCGCGTCGCCATGTTCGCGCCATATAGCCGTTGCGCGGACGTTATGTCGTCGATCAGCGGCGCTGCCGAAAATGCGGGCAGATTGGCGCCGGTGTTGGTCGACGCAAAATAGGTCATGACCGTATATTGCCGGCTGTCTTCATAATATTCGGCATCGGCGCTGTAGGTCGGGTCGGTCGCGTCGGAGGCGTCGTAACTGCCGGGATGGGTAAGGCCGATGGCATGGCCAATCTCATGGATCAGGACCTGGCCGCCATAATTGCCGATCGTCGGAAACGCATTGTACGACAACGAAGAGTTGATCCACACGTCACCGTCCAGGGAGACGGCCGCGCGCGAACCCGGCAGATAGGTGAAGCCTGCCGCCGGCCCTTCGGTGTAATCCCCGAACAGGATGGTCGCGCCGTTCGAATAACCTGAGCCGTCATCGACGCGCGAGAACGTGATGTTGGCGACGTCCGCCCAGCCGGCGAGCGCCTTTTCGGTCGCCGCGATCTGGATGTTCGTGAACCGGCCGAAGCCCGAACTGTCGTCCTCGGGCACCGTCCCGCCCGCGCGATAGGCGTAGGACAAAGTCGTGGCCTGGCCGAGCTGCCAGCCCCAGGCGTGATCGGCGATATGGTCCGCGGCACCCGACGTTGCGAGCGAAATCTTGACGTCGCCTTCGGCATTGGTGACCGTACCGGCGCCGCGAACCAGCGCATCGGGTGCAAAGCTCAGCGAATCGGTGTTTGACATTCATGCCCCCGCCCAGCGGAGCGCCAGGCAATATCCGACCAACACTTAATCAGAGGTGGACGATCTCATAAAAAGTTCAATCGAGATAGTGGCTTAGTCAAAATGGTTGTTTCTGTTGTCGATTGCCGGACCCGGTTGGAATCCCATAAGAAAGGGCCGGGAATCGCTCCCGGCCCTCTTCGCTATCGCAGGTGGGAGGCTTACGCGGCCGCGGCGTCCGCCCGATGCGGAAGCTTCCAGCCCGGCCGCACGAAATGGCAGGTATAGCCGTTGGGAATCCGCTCCAGATAATCCTGATGCTCGGGCTCGGCCTCCCAGAAGTCGCCGACCGGCGCGACTTCGGTCACGACCTTGCCCGGCCACAGGCCCGAGGCGTCGACATCGGCGATCGTGTCTTCCGCCACCGCCTTCTGCTCGGGGCTCGTATAGAAGATGGCGGAGCGATAGCTCAGGCCGACATCGTTGCCCTGGCGGTTGACCGTGGTCGGATCGTGGATCTGGAAGAAGAATTCGAGCAGCCGGCGGAAGCTCGTCACGGCGGGATCGAAGATGATCTCGATCGCCTCGGCGTGGGAGCCGTGGTTGCGGTAGGTGGCGTTGGGCACGTCCCCGCCCGAATAGCCGACGCGCGTCGACAGCACGCCGGGCTGCCTGTGGACGAGATCCTGCACGCCCCAGAAACAGCCTCCGGCAAGGACGGCGCGCTCGGTTGTCATGCTTCGGTCTCCTGTCTTGCCGCTCGGCCGACGCCTACGCGCAGCAGCGACGAAATGTCCAAAGAGGATCGCAGCGATCCTCTTTGCTCCCAAATAAGAAGGGGACATCGTTATTACGAGGAGCGGCCGATCAGGTCGTTCTTTGGTGGAGGCTGGCCGTCCGACCATAATCGCTGCCGTGTCGCTTTTCAGGGACGCAGCTACATGTTGCCCGAGGCGAAGACCGACCTTCAGGCTGCT
>DATMIP010000182.1:0-6602 GCA_035554515.1 Sphingomonas sp.
CGCGGTGCAGGCGGCAATGCTCGCCATCCAGGCGAAGCGCCCGGTGCAGCTGATGTGGAGCCGCGGCGAAGAAATGCGGCGCGGCCGCCACGGCCCCCCGGCCAAAGCGCGCCTGACCGGACGCCCCGGCCCGCAGGGACAGATCGCGGCATGGCGCGCGCGCATCGCCGCACCCGCGACGGCGGAAAAGCTGGTCGAACGGCTGGTCCCCGGCCACGGACCGTCGGACGCGGGCATTGCCGCGGTCGATGGCGCGATGCCCCCTTATGCGATCCCGGCGATCGCGATCGAGCATGCCCCGGCCGATATCGCGATCGGGACCGGGCTGTGGCGATCAGCAGCGCACGCTTATACGGCGTTCTTCACCGAAAGCTTCGTCGATGAGCTGGCAATCGTCGCGGGGCTGGACGGCCTGGCCTTCCGCATCAGCCTGCTCGCGCAAGCGCCGCGGCTCGCGCGCTGCCTCGCGCAGGCGGCGGCTTCGGGAGGCTGGAGCGGGGAGCCCCAATCGGGCGAAGGCCTTGCGGTGCATTCGGCCTTCGGCAGCCACATCGCATTGTATGTCGAGGCTTCGAACGAGGGCAAGGCGCTCAAGGTCGAACGCATGATCGCGGTGGTGGATGCCGGCCGGCTGATCAACCCCGATATCGTGCGCCGGCAGATCGAAAGCGGGCTGATCTGGGGGCTCGCCTCGGCGCTTGGGAACCATGTGTCTTACAGCAGAGGCCTTGCCGATCAGACCAGCTTCGATGCGCTCGGCTTGCCCAGGCTCAGGAACGTGCCCGAGATAAGGGTCGAGCTGGTCGGTTCGCACGAGGCGCCGGGAGGGGTAGCCGAACTGGGCGTGCCGGTCGCCGCCCCCGCAATCGCCAACGCCATCTTTTCGGCGACCGGCAAACGGCTGCGCAGCCTGCCGCTGGCGATCGCATGACGCCGCCGCCCGATCATCCCGTCATCCCCGCGCGAAAGATCGGCGTGCTGATCGTCAATCTCGGGACGCCCGATGCGGCGGATGCGGGCGCGGTGCGTCGCTATCTGGCGGAATTCCTGTCGGACCGCCGCGTCGTCGAGATCCCCCCGATCCTGTGGCAGCCCATCCTGCGGGGAATCATCCTGCGCACGCGGCCGAAGAAATCGGCGCATGCCTATCGGCAGGTATGGCGTGAGGACGGCTCGCCACTCGCCGCGATCACGGCGCAACAGGCAGCAGCCTTGCGCGACACGCTCGGGGACGACGTGATCGTCGATCATGCGATGCGCTACGGCCGGCCTGCCATTGCCGACAGGCTCGCCACGCTGAAGGAGGCAGGGTGCCAGCATATCCTGGTGGCGCCGCTCTACCCCCAATATTGTGCCGCGACGACGGCGACCGCCAACGACGCGGCGTTCGCGGCATTGGCCACCATGCGCTGGCAACCGGCGCTGCGCACCCTGCCGCCTTATCATGACGACCCTGCCTATATCGGCGCCCTGAAAGCGAGTATCGAACCCGCGCTCGCGGCATTGTCGTTCGAGCCGCAGGCGATCCTCGCCAGCTTCCACGGCATGCCGCTACGGACGCTGGAACTGGGCGATCCCTATCATTGTCATTGCCGGAAGACCGCGCGCCTGCTGAGCGAAGCGCTTGGTCGTGAACTGACGGTGACCTTCCAGTCGCGATTCGGGCGAGCGAAATGGCTGGAGCCGGCGACCGATGCGACGCTTGCCGCCTTGCCGGGGCAAAGCGTGAAGCGGATCGCGATCGTCGCGCCCGGATTCTCGGCCGACTGCCTCGAAACGCTCGAGGAGCTGGCGATCCGCGGGCGCGAGACCTTCCTGCAAGCGGGCGGGACCGATTTCGCCTACTTGCCTTGCCTCAACGCCGACCCAACCGGAATCGAAATGTTGCGCCATCTGCTGCGACGCGAGCTTGCCGGGTGGATCGCCGGCACTTAGGCTGGAAGCCCAAAGAGAATTGCGGGAGAACGATGATGGCGCGAGTGGCAATCGTAACCGGCGGAACGCGCGGCATCGGAGAAGCGATCAGCCTCGCGCTCAAGGCCGAAGGCTTTGTCGTCGCCGCCAATTATGCAGGCAATGAGGAACGCGCCAGGGAGTTCACCGCCCGCACCGATATCGCCGCGTTCAAGTGGGATGTGTCGAGCCCCGATGCCTGCGCGGCGGGCGTGGATGCCGTCCAGGCGCAGCTGGGGCCGGTCGACATTGTCGTCAACAATGCCGGCATCACCCGCGACGGCACGCTTCTCAAGATGAGCCATGAGGACTGGAAGGCCGTCATCGACACCAATCTCGGCGGCTGCTTCAACATGGCCAAGGCGACCTTCGCGGGCATGAAGGACCGCGCATGGGGCCGCTTCGTCAATATCGGCTCGATCAACGGCCAGGCCGGCCAATATGGCCAGGTCAATTATGCCGCGGCGAAATCGGGCATCCACGGCTTCACCAAGGCGCTCGCACAGGAAGGTGCGCGCTTCGGCATCACGGTCAATGCGATCGCGCCGGGCTATATCGACACCGATATGGTCGCAGCCGTTCCGCCCGAAGTGCTCCAGAAGATCGTCGCCAAGATCCCGGTCGGTCGGCTGGGCCATGCGCACGAAATCGCCAGAGGCGTCGCCTTCCTCTGTTCGGAGGATGGGGCGTTCATCACCGGATCGACCTTGTCGATCAACGGCGGCCAGCACATGTATTGATGGCGGGTCCGGTAAAACGATCGGTGATGATCGCAGGGCATGCGACGTCGGTCAGTCTCGAGCCGGTTTTCTGGGACGCGTTGAAGCGCGCGGCGGAGGCCGATCTGCTGCCGATCAGTGCGCTGGTGGCGCGGATCGACGCCGAACGCATTGCCGCCGCCGACCCGGTCAATCTTGCCAGCGCGATCCGGGTCTGGCTGATGGAGGATGCGCAGCGACGGCTCGTCGGGTTCCATACGGGGATCGGCGAACGCGCAACAAGCGATTAACCCTCGATCGCCGGCGACCTGCTCGCGATCCGAAGCATGGCATATCCCAACAGCGCCGATACGAGCGAGCCGCCCAACACCCCGATCTTCACTTCGTCGATCAGCAGCGGGCTATCGAAAGCGAGCCCGCCGATGAAGAGGCTCATGGTGAAGCCGACACCGCACAGCAGCGCCACGCCGTAAAGCTGGGTCCAGCTTGCCCCGGCCGGCTTTGGCGCAAATCCGCATTTCGTCGCGATCCAGATCGACCCCATCACCCCGATCTGCTTTCCCACAAAAAGCCCCGCCGCCACCGCGAGCGGGAGCGGAGCCACCAGGTTTGCGAGACCGATCCCGCCAAGCGATACGCCGGCATTCGCGAAGCCGAACAGCGGCACGATCAGGAAAGCGTTCCACGGCTGCAGCGCATGTTCGAGACGATGGAGCGGCGATTGCTCGACATCGTCTCCCTTCTGGTCGCGCACGGGGATCATCGTGGCGGTCAGCACGCCTGCGACCGTGGCATGGACCCCCGACATCAGGACGGCTGCCCACAGCAGGACGGCGCAGGCCAGATAGGGCCAGAGCGATTTCACGCCGCCGCGGTTCATCGCGAACATCGCTGCCAGCACGAGCGCGGCCGCGAGCAACGCGGGAACGCTTATACCCGACGTATAAACCAGCGCGATGATCGCCACCGCGCCCATATCGTCGACGATCGCGATCGTGGTGAGGAAGATCTTCAGCGAATCCGGCACGCGCTTGCCCAGCATGGCGATCACGCCGAGCGCGAAGGCGATATCGGTCGCGGACGGAATCGCCCAGCCGCGTGCGAGCCCCGCCGTCCTGCCGGCAATGATCAGATAGATGATGGCCGGGGCGGCCATCCCGCCGGCCGCCGCCACGGCGGGCAATATACGGTCGGGCCAGCTGGCCAGGTGACCAACCACGAACTCGCGCTTGATCTCCAGCCCCACGAGCAGGAAGAAGATCGCCATCAGTCCGTCATTGACCCAATGGAGCAGCGAAAGCCCGCCGAGCTTGGCGTGCAGCGCGTGATCATAGGCAACGCCGAGCCCGGAATTGGCAACCGCCAGCGCCAGCGCCGCGGCACCGATCAGCAGCACGCCCCCGGTCGCTTCGCCCTGGAGAAAGGCTTGCAACACGGTAGTCGGCGGTTTGCGCGTCATCGCGGCCCTCCAGACACGTGCGGCGAGAGCATGAAGTTCATAGCGACGCTCCCGGCGGCTTCAGGCGCGCCGACTCCTATACCGGAAAAACCGCCTTCGCCATCGGGCGGAGCCGCGCGTTGCATATTGGGGGCTGGCCTTCGCGCGGCCGTTCGCTAAACGCCGCGCGCATGACCGACATCCCCATCAAACGTGCGCTTCTTTCGGTTTCCGACAAGACCGGCCTGGCCGAACTGGGCAAGGCGCTCGCCGCCCGTGGCGTGGAGCTCGTCTCGACCGGGGGCACGGCCAGGGCGCTGCGCGACGCAGGGCTGGCGGTGATGGATGTGTCCGATCTCACCGGCTTCCCCGAGATGATGGACGGCCGCGTCAAGACGCTCCACCCGAAGGTCCATGGCGGATTGCTCGCGGTACGCGACGATCCAGACCATGCCGCCGCGATGGCCGCGCACGACATCGGCGCGATCGATCTGGTCGTGGTCAATCTCTATCCGTTCGCCCAGACGGTCGCGAAAGGTGCCGAGCGCGACGAGATCATCGAGAATATCGATATCGGTGGCCCATCGATGGTGCGCTCGGCCGCCAAGAACCATGCTTATGTCGCGATCGTCACCGACCCCGCCGATTATGCGGCGGTGGCAGAAGGCTCGACCACGCTCGAGCAGCGCAAGATTTTCGCCGCCAAGGCGTTCGCCGCGACCGCGACCTATGATGCGATGATCGCTTCATGGTTTGCCTTCGCCGATCAGCGCCAGTCCTTTCCCGACACGCTTTCGCTGCCGATCCGCAAGGCGAGCGAACTGCGCTATGGCGAGAATCCGCACCAGTCGGCGGCGCTCTATTTGCCAATGGGTCCCTCGACGCGCGGTATCGCCCAGGCCGAGCAGCTCCAGGGCAAGGAGCTGAGCTACAATAATTATAACGACGCCGACGCCGCGCTCGAGCTGGTGAGCGAGTTCCGCGACGGGCCGCCGACCGTGGTGATCGTCAAGCATGCCAATCCATGCGGGGTCGCCACCGGCAACACGCTGATCGAGGCCTATAAGGCAGCGCTCGCCTGCGACAGCGTGTCGGCGTTCGGCGGAATCATCGCGGTCAATCGCCCGCTCGACGGGCCGACCGCCGAGGCGATTTCGGGCATCTTCACCGAGGTCGTCGCCGCCCCTGCCGCCGACGACGCCGCCCGCGAAGTGTTCGCGAAGAAGAAGAATCTGCGCCTGCTGATCACCGGCGAACTGCCCGATCCCAAGCGGCCCGGCCTGCAGCTCAAGTCGATCGCGGGCGGCCTCCTGCTGCAGACGCGCGACAACGGCCAGGTGCCCGAGGACGGGCTGACGGTGGTGACCAGACGCGCGCCGAGCCCGCAGGAACTGGCCGATTGCCGCTTCGCCTGGACCGTCGCGAAGCACGTCAAATCGAATGCGATCGTCTATGCGAAGGATGGCGCGACCGCCGGCATCGGTGCGGGCCAGATGAACCGGCTCGAAAGCGCGCGCATCGCAGCCTGGAAGGCAAAGGATGCGGCGGAAAAAGCGGGCTGGGCGGAGGCACGCACGATCGGCTCGGCGGTTGCTTCGGACGCCTTCTTTCCGTTTGCCGATGGCTTGGTCGCGGCGGTCGAGGCGGGTGCGACGGCCGTGATCCAGCCGGGTGGATCGATGCGCGATGCCGAGGTGATCGCCGCCGCCGACGATGCCGGCCTGGCGATGATGTTCACGGGGATGCGCCACTTCCGCCATTAGCCGTAGCCGCCTGCCCGCGGCGAACCTGCGGTGCCCGGCGCACTCGATCAGGCGGTGATCAGCATCACCGGGCAGTGACAAGGACCATCGCTGGGGTTTGCCCTCGCGGAACATTTAGGGCACATATACGCATCGAGCGAGGTTTGACGATGGCGACGCGGATCGCGGGTACGGGCAATTGGCGGGGCCAGATTCGGCATATCGGCCGGCGCGGATGGGCGATGCTGAGCGCGTTGGCCGTGCTCGCCTTCGCGATGATGCTCGCCTTCGCGCTGGTCAGCTATTCCCCAACCGATCCGGCGATGATGACCGCGGCGGGCGGCCCGGTGCGCAACGTGCTCGGCCCGGCGGGCGCGTGGGGCGCAGATCTGGCGCTCACCTTGTTCGGCCTGCCTTCGATCCTCCTCGTCCCGCCATTGGTGGTGGTGGCGCTGCGGCTCTGGCGCGGGGTGCATCCTGGCGCCTGGAAGCGCGCGCTGCCGATCACGATCGTGGCGATGCTGCTGTGCGACGTCGCGATCGCGCTGGTTCGTCTCGGTCTTTCGGGATCGCTGCCCGCAGGGGCCGGCGGCGCAATCGGGCTCGGCGCGGCGAATGCGATCGACGGTGGCCTCGCGCTGCTGCAGCCGGGCTGGGCGATCGCCATCCGCATCGCGGCGGTGCTCGTACTGGGCATATTGGGCGTCACGATGGCTTTGTGGTCGCTGGGCCTCGACGCCGAGGAGCGCG
>DATMIP010000183.1:0-11090 GCA_035554515.1 Sphingomonas sp.
CCGCGGATGCCCGCAACTCCTATGATCTGGACACGATCCGGAAATGGCTGGAGACGTTCCTCTACCGCTTCTTCCAGATCAGCCAGTTCAAGCGATCCGCCATCCCGAATGGCCCGAAAGTCTCCGCCGCCGCCAGCTTGAGCCCGCGCGGCGATTGGCGCGCGCCGTCCGACGGGGTCGCCAATCTATGGCTCGATGAATTGCGCGGTTTTTGAGAACTTTCCCCGCTTGAAGCGTTAACGCACCGATCGCGCCCCCAGCGCTTTGTGATGGAGCAGATGTCATGGCCACGACTACCGCAAGCCGGCCCCGCACGGCCAACCGTGCCACGAGCGCCAAACGCTCGGCCAATGCCGAAACAGAAGCACGCGGCGAGGATGGCCGCTTCGCCAAGGAAGCCTCCGCAAGCCGCGCGCCGCGCAAGAAGCCGACGCGCAGCGATCTCGGCGCCGGAACGGGCAGGATGCTCGCCGCGGGCGCCGCGGGTCTCGCGGTCGGCCTTGCCGCCAATGTCGCGCGCAAGTTCGCCGTCCAGTCGCCCACCTATTTTGCCGGCGATTGGGACGATGCGCTCAAGGCCGAGCATGACCTGACGCTCAAGGTGTTCGACGCGATCGAGGCGACGACCGAGAAGAACACCACCAAGCGTGCGACCCTGCTCGTCAACCTCAAGCATATGCTCACCAAGCACGCGCTTGAGGAGGAGAATGTGGTCTATCCGGCGATGCGCGATGCCGGTGAAGCCGAAGCCGCGGATCATCTCAACAATGATCATGGCTATGTGAAGCAGTATCTCTACGATCTGACGGTGATGCCGAAGGACTCGCCGGCCTGGCTGGGCAAGTTGCGCCAGTTCCGCGCCGACATCGAAAAGCATATGCGCGAGGAGGAAACGACCCTGTTTCCGCGCCTCAAAGCCGGTCTCACGCCGGAGAAGAACAAGGAGCTGACGTCCGCGATGAACAAGGAAGGCCTCAAGATCGCCTGATACGTCGCCCCGGCGGAGGCCGGGGCCGCGGGAGGCAAGCGCAACGCTGATCATCAACGGCCCCGGCCTCCGCCGGGGCGACGTAACTACCGATCGACTCACGATTACGCTTGACGATTACATATGTAGTCGTTTAAGACTACGACCGTAGTCGGAGACTCTCGTGGCGGATCGGATCAGTGAAGGCGAGCATGCCGTGATGGAGGTGCTGTGGGCACAGGCGCCGCTCACGGCGACCGAAGTGGCCGATCGCATTCCCACCGATCGCAACTGGAGCGAACGCACGGTCAAGACCATGCTCGGTCGCCTCCTCGCCAAGGGAGCATTGGTCCACGAGGAAGACGGCCGCCGCTATCTCTATCGGCCGGCCGTTGAGCGCGCGGATTATGCGTCGCGCGAGACCCGTCGGCTAGCCGATCGCCTGTTCGGCGGTCGCGCCGCGCCGCTGGTCGCGCATCTGGCAGAGGGCGACGGCCTCACCGCTCAGGACATTGCCGAGCTCGAGGCTCTGCTCAAGGACCTGAAGGGATGATCGGCTGGGCGATCGAAGCGCTCGCCGCCTCGACCCTCCTCATGCTCGTCGTGCTCGCGTTGCGCGGTCCGATCGCCGCGCGCTTCGGCGCGCATGCCGCTTACCTTTTATGGCTGCTGCCCGCGCTGCGCATGATCCTGCCGCGCATGCCCGAAGGGGTGGAACCCGTGCGCGCCGTTCCGATCCACTTCGACATTTCCCGGCTGGTCGCCGTTGCCGCGACCCAGCCCACCTCAGCCGCGCTTCCCGCCGCAGCCGTCCAGACGGGCATCGACTGGTTGACGATCATCGCTTTGCTCTGGCTCGGCGGTGCCGGCGTCTATCTTGCCTGGCAGCTCGGCCGCCATCACCGCTTCATGAGCATCGCGCTTGAGCATGCCGAACCTGGCTTCCACCGCGGCGGGATCAAGGTGCGGCTGAGCCCCGTCGTGTCAGGGCCGCTCGCCGCCGGCATCTTTCACCGTCATATCCTGCTGCCGAAGGATTTCGGGCAGCGTTACAATGGCGCGGAACAGCAGCTCGCGCTCGCCCACGAACTGGCGCATCACCGCCGCGGCGATCTCATCGCCAACGGCGCTGCCTTGGCGATGCTGGCACTGCACTGGTTCAATCCCGTGGCACACTGGGCCTATCGCGCCTTCCGTGCCGACCAGGAACTCGCCTGCGACGCGACCGTGCTCCGCGCCGCGCCCGAGGCACGCTCCGATTATGGCAGCGCGCTCATCAAGTCGGCGCGCGCCGGCATGCCCGGCACCGCCGCCTGCGCGCTCGGCCCCGCTACTCAGCTCAAGAGGAGAATCCGCATGATCGCGCTATCGACCCGCAGCCGCGCCCGCCGTCTGGCTGGCGCCGGCCTGGCCGTCATCCTCGTCGGCGCCGGTCTCGGCCTCACCGCCTCGGGCAGCATCGCCTCGCCGTCCGCGATCGCGCCCGCGTCCGTCAAGCCGCTCCTGCGGGCGCAGCCCAGTCCGCAGGCCCATCCGATCGTGATCGCCGACCGCAAAACCCGCACCGTCACGACCACTAGCGACACCGGCGATGCCGGCGATGACATGCCCGTCCCGCCGGTCGCACCGGTTCCTCCAGAGCCTCCCGTCGCGCCGATCGTTCCGATCCCACCTGTCCCGCCCATCCCGCCCATCGCCCCGATCCCGATGTCGGCCGAGCAGATCCAGCAGATCCGTAATGCCGCGATGCAGGCTGGCGAAGAAGCGCGGAAGGCGGCCGCCAATATTGACGTCGCCGCGATCACTCGTGAAGCGATGGCCCAAGCTCGCGCGGAACTGGCGCGCGAGTGCAGACATGCCAGGCCCGGGCCTGCCAACGAGACCGATCAGCAGGCGATTGCGCGCCTGTCCACCGGCTGCGTCGACATGGCGGAAATCAATCGCGAAGTGCAGGACGCGCTGCGCGAGGCGACCGAGGAGATCCGGCAAAGCAGGGATCTTTCCGAGGCCGACCGCGCCCGTGCGCTCGCCGCGATCGACAAGTCCCGCGCTGAAATGGCGCGGCGGAACACGCGCTGATGCATGGCAGACGGGCAATTCGACCGGCTGAGGCCGGATAGGGTTGCCCGTCGGCCGCCCGGCCCGCTATCAGCGGCCACCGATGGCAGCCACCAGACCCGCCGCAACCTTGCTCGCGCCGTTCATCGCGATCGGCCGCTTCGTCATCGCGATATTTGCCGCGGTCGGCCGGGTCGCGGTGTTCGCGGGACGCACGATCGGCCGCGCTGCACTGCCGCCTTATTATCCGGCTCGCTTTCTGGAGCAACTGGCACATATCGGCTGGTTCTCGCTGCCGGTGGTCGGGCTGACCGCCATTTTCACCGGCGCCGCGCTCGCCCAGCAGATCTACACGGCAGGATCGCGTTTCTCGGCCCAGTCGACCGTGCCCGCAGTGGTGGTGATCGGGATGGTGCGCGAGCTTGGACCGGTGCTCGTCGGCCTGATGGTCGCCGGCCGGGTATCCTCGGCGATGGCGGCGGAAATCGGGACGATGCGTGTCACCGAGCAACTGGACGCGCTCACGACCTTGCGGACCGACAGCTATCGCTACCTGATTGCGCCACGATTGTTGGCGGCGGTCATCGCCCTGCCGCTGATGGTTCTCGCCGCTAATGCGATCGGCATTTTCGGTGGCTGGCTGCTGGCGGTGCAGAAGCTCCACTTCAATTCGGCCAGCTACCTTGCCGTGACGCGCAGGTTCATGAGCGCCGACGATTTCACGATGGCGATGGTCAAGGCGGGCGTGTTCGGTTTCTTCATCGCGCTGATGGGTTGCTACCACGGCTATCGTACGAACGGCGGCGCGGCGGGGGTCGGCAATGCGACGCGCAACGCGGTGGTCAGCGCCTTCATGCTGATCCTCGGCTCCAATTTCCTCATTACCGCGATGGTCTTCGGCTGATGGCGCAGCCAAAGGTCCTGCTCGACGATGTCTCCAAGCAATTTGCGGGCAACGTCGTACTTGATGGCGTCAGTCTCGCGCTCGAGGCCGGCGAGAGCCTCGCCATCATCGGCCAGTCGGGCAGCGGCAAATCGGTGACGCTGAAATGTATCCTGGGCCTGATGCGGCCCGATCGGGGTTCGATCAAGGTCGACGGCGAGGAGATGGTCGGGCTGCGCGGCGCCGCGCTCGACAGGATGCGCGCCAAATTCGGCATGTTGTTCCAGGGATCGGCTTTGTTCGATTCGCTACCGGTGTGGCGCAACGTCACCTTTGGGCTAACCCAGGGACGGGCCGTCCACGGCGTTCGCATGCGTGCGATCGCCGAAGAGAATCTGGAGCGCGTTGGGCTCGATCGGCGCGTGCTCAATTTGCGGCCGAGCGAGCTGTCGGGGGGCATGCAGAAGCGCGTGGCGCTCGCGCGCGCGATCGCGCCCCGTCCGGAGATCATCTTCTTCGACGAGCCCACCACGGGCCTCGATCCGATCCGCGCGGACGTGATCAACGATCTGATCGTCAGCCTGGTCGACGATCTGGGCGTGAGCGCGTTGACGATCACCCATGACATGGCCTCGGCACGCAAGATCGCGCATCGCGTCGCCATGCTCTACCAGGGAAAGATCGTCTGGGTCGGCCCGCGTGACCGGCTCTATGATAGCGGCAACCCTTATGTTGATCAGTTCGTTCAGGGTCGTGCGGAGGGCCCGATCCAGTAACAGTCGATCACAGATACCAAGACAATCGGTTTCCTCGATCACTCCCCTCCCGCTATTCGGCCTGTGACTGACCAAGGAGATCCAGCATGCTCGGCCGCGAAATTCCCGACATCGTCCTCAAGACACGTGTGCGCGACGAAAGCATCGGGGGTCCCAACCCGTTTCGCTGGCAGGACCGGCAGACCGGTGACCTGCTCGGCAAGGGGCGCGTCGTGCTGTTCGCGCTGCCCGGTGCCTTCACCCCAACCTGCTCCACCGAACAATGCCCTGCCTTCGAACGCGATTATGATGCGCTCAAGGCCGCCGGCGCGAACGAGGTTTATTGCCTGTCGGTCAACGACGCTTTCGTCATGTACCAATGGGGCCGCCACCTCGACCTGAAAAAGGTCAAGCTGCTTCCCGATGGATCGGGCGCCTTCACCCGCCGCATGGGCATGCTGATCGACAAGGGCCATCTCGGCTTCGGCCAGCGCTCGTGGCGCTATGCGGCGGTGATCGATGATGCGGTCGTTACCGCCTGGTTCGAAGAGCCGGGCATCAACGACGACGGGAGCGATGACGATCCCTATGGCGAAAGCGCGCCCGACAAGGTGCTGGAGTGGCTTCGGGCCAATCCGCGTTAGGATGATTTCCCGGATGGCCCTCGCCGATCTTCCCGCCAGCCTGGCCGGAATGTAAGGGCTGGCGCATGATGCGCCCGTTCATTCTTGCAGCCATGCTCGCGGTTGTCGCGGCAGACCCGCTCGCAGCCCAGGAACGGCCCCTTCCCTATTGGGCTTCCATCTCCGCGGGGCAGGCGATGATGCGCGCCGGTCCCGATCGCAGCTATCCGGCATTATGGCTATACAAACGCCGCGACCTGCCGGTCCGCGTTTTACAGATCATGGGCCCGTGGCGACGCGTTCAGGAGCGAGACGGCAGCGCGGGCTGGATGCTTGCCACGTTGCTCGCTGCCCGACGTACCGCGATCATCACCGGTAGCCTGCGCCCGATCCGCGCCGAACCCCGGTCCGACGCACAGGTCCTGTGGCGGGCCGAGCCCGGCGTCGTCGGCCGCATCTCCCGATGCGATGGCCAATATTGCCGCATTCAGATTGGCGAGAAGACCGGCTTTATCGAGCAATCGGGTCTGTGGGGCACCGATCCCGAAGAACGACTTCCCTGACTTTGAATAGGCTCCCGCTTCGAGGAGCGGGAGCCTATTCATCGACTTTGCTTAGATCAGAAGCTGAAGCGCGCCCCCACGCGAACGGCGTAAAGCGATGCACCCAAGCTGCCGTTGACCAGCGAATCCGCACGCGACACGTCCGAGGTTGGGGACGAATAAACGTAACGGCCGCACGGATTGGTGCCGACCGCCTCGCAGGCGACCTTCACGACCGTCTTGTTATACGGGAAGTTGGCGCGAAGCTGCTGGCCCCATTTGTGACTGAGCAGGTTGGTGAAGTTCTCGACGTCGGCCCACAACGTGATGCGGGACTTGCCGACGAAGGTCGGCACTTCCTGTTCGAGGTGGAGATCGAGGCGCGTGAACCAGGGCGAGTGGAAGGCGTTACGTGGCGCGACCTTGCCGCGATATTTCGACAGCCCCGTTGTAGCGATCAGATTCTCGACGGAGGTCTGCGTCGCCGTGTCAAAGTAGCGGACGAGGGGATCGCCAGCGGTCGGCACATAGAACAGATAGCGGCTCGCCGAGGCCACCGTTCCGAAGACCGTACTGCGGCCGGAGCTCACATCCTGGAAACCCCAGCTGTAATTATAGCCCTGGCGGGTTTCGCCGAACAGGTCGATCCGCGTTTTGTAATCCTCATAGAAAGCGTGCTGGAACGAGACGTTGTACTTGATCGCATACGGCACTTCGTCATTCGAATGCCCGTAAGCGCCCGTCAGGCTGTTCGGATCATTATAGGCGCCGTTCGAATAGTTCGAATTGGCGATCGACGACGTAAAGGCCTGATTGTCCTTCACGTTCTGATAGGTGAAGCTGACCGCGCTGCTCAGCCCGAAGTCCCAGGCCTTGCTGACGCTGGCAACTGCTACATAGCTGCGGCCCTTGTCGCTGTTGGTCAGCAAATAATCTGCTCCGCTGTCCGTGGGTGCGGCGGTAATCACACTGCGATAGCGCTGACGGCCATCGGGCGTCAGCGAGCCGGCAATCGGAACCGAGCGCAGGTCGATGATCGCGACCTGATTGCGCACCTTCGAATAGAAACCGTCCACCCCGAAGCGCCAATGATCGCCAAGCGGGCCCAGATCGGCATCCCAGCGCCCCGACAGCGTGAAGCGCCACTGCGACGGAATCTTAAAATTGGGGTCCAGCGCATTGAGCGTCGTCGTATTGTTGGGGTTCGACGTCAGATTGGAGCCGCCCTGCGCCTGGAGAAGCGGGTTGGCGTTCGCGGGCAGCTGCGCGAGATTGACATTGTTCAGCAATGCAGCCCCACCAGGGTTGGTGACGCCGTTGATCTGCGTGCGGCCCTGATCGCTCAGGCGTGCCGTGAGGGTAGTCGAAAGGACGCCCGTGTTCGAAAAGCTGTTGCCGATATACACGTCCGGCGTGCCACCACCGAAAATGCCGGCGCCGCCGCGGATGGTCACGCGCGGAAGCGGGGCGAAGTCGAACCCGAGGCGCGGCTGCAGCAGACCCCGGCCGTTGATGTAGGCGTCGTTGCCGAAGCCGTATCGATTGGCGAAGATGGGATTGCGGGCCGGCGCGCTATGGCCGCCGTAAAGGTCATAACGCAGGCCATAAGAAAGGTTCAGCATCCCGTTGACGCGCCAATTGTCCTGCAGGCCGAACGTGTAGGTGCTGTAGTTGAACTTCGCCGCCGCGTTATTCGGGTCCAGCGTCGGCGAGTTGGTGTAGCTGAACGTCTGCGCATTGCCGGCCTGGAAATCGGCGATCGAGTCGAAATAATAGGTGCCGAGCGCGCCGTTTACGAAGACGTTGAGGCTCTTAGTATATTGTGTCTCAAACAGGGCGCGGAAATTGTGGTCGCCGGCCGCCAGGCGCGCGACGACCGACCCGCCATAGGTCTTGATGTGAAGCTCGTTTGCCTGGCTTGGGCCGCCGGTGCCGAGCGCGATCTGCGCGACGTTGGTCGGGCAGGACGTGGCCTGGTTGAATGTATCGGTAGCGCCGGCGCCCGCGCGGTCAGACGTCGCGGCGGTGCAGACCGTCGCCTGCGATGCGGTCTTGCCGATCGGTATCTGGCCCGAATCATATTGCTTGTACAAGCCGCGAACTTCGGTCGAGAAGCCGCCGCCCCAGTCCGAATTCAGCTGGGCGATCCCAGCATAGACCTTGTTCGGCTTCACGTAGGAGTTGGAGCCCAGGCTGAGCGTAGCTGTTCCCGTGTTGGTAAGGCTGATTAGCTGATCCTTGGTATATATGCCGGTCAGCGAAAAACGCTGCGTCTCGCTGATATTGGCATCGATGCGGCCGACGATACGGTCGTCCTGGTCGCCATTGTTCCGCACGATCCCACCGGCGTCATAACTATACTTAGACTTGGCGATGCCGGTGATCTGCGTCAGCTGCGCGTTGGTCAGGTTGGTGACCGGTACGCCGCCATTGTCCTCGACCGTGCCATAGGGATAGGGCGTTGCCGCGCGGACACGCTCCGCGGCGATCATGAAGAACAGCCTATCCTTGATGATCGGTCCCGAAATCTCCGCGCCGAAATCGCGATTCTTGAACTTGGGCACGGTTACCGAGCCGTCGGCTTTGCCGCCAAGGAATGGCTTGGTTTTCTTGCCGACCAGACTGTCGTCCGTGTAGCTGTAGAATCCGGTGCCGTGGAATTCGTTCGTACCGGATTTGAGGATGGCATTGACGACGCCGCCCTGAAAATTGCCCTCGCGAATATCATAGGGCGCGACCTTGGTTTCGAACTGGCCAATCGCATCGAGCGGAACCGGGCCCCGCCGTGACGGCAGGCCGTCCGGGTTCAGGCCGAAGCTGTCGGTGATCGGAACGCCGTCGATCGTGAACCGGTTAAAACGGGGATTTTGGCCGGCGAAGCTGACCGCGGCAGTGGCGCTGCTCTTGTCGATATTGGCGAAGGGATCGCGGCGCATCAGATCGCGAATGTCGCGATTGATTGAAGCCACCTGACTGATCTGATCCGCATTTAGGACCGTCGCCGGTCCCGCCGAAACAATGCGCGCACCACGCACGCGCGAAGCGGTGATGACGACTTCCTGGCCGGCGGGCTCGAGCTCGACCGGAAGCGAGAAAGGCTGGCCGACATCGGTGTTGATGTCGGTCGCCTGATAATCCGCGAAGCCGGACGCGCTGACCGCGACCTGATACGGACCGCCGACGCGCAGGCCGTAAGCAGCGAAGTTGCCGTCTGCGCGCGTGGTCGCGACCGATACCGTACCTGATGGCACGTGCGTGACCCGCACCGTGGCGTTCGGGACGGGCTGGCCGTTGGCGGTTACCGTGCCCTGAATGGTGGAGGTCGTTTCCTGCGCATAGACCGCGCTGGTTGCCAGCGCAGCAATTGCGCAGCCGGCGAGAAATTTTTTCATCGATAGACCCCCTGGATTGATTGTTGGGGGCGCTTTGTCCGCCCCGCATGACAATTGAATGACACATCGCGGCCAGCCACGGGCCGCGCGTTGGGCAATGCGTACCAACGCCTCTACTGCGTCGCAACATGACACTCGTCGCACCGCAAAAAGCGGCTCGCTGTTGCAGCATTGCCGCAGTCGGCACATCATTGCGGGAACAGTTGAGGAAGGGGCGCAGTTCGTTTCGCCATGGTGCTGATCGTCAGTTACAATATCCGCAAGGCAATCGCCGCAGATCGCCGCCGCCGGCCTGAGCGCATCCTCGAAATCCTGCATGAGATTGGCGCGGATATCGTCTTGCTTCAGGAAGCGGATCGCAGATTCGGCGATCGTCAGAGCGCGATCCCGCTCCACATGCTTGCAGAGCACAGCCCCTATCGCGCTGTTCCTTATGAAATGCGGCCCGGCAGTATCGGCTGGCATGGCAATGCCGTGTTGGTCGGGGCCGACGTGGAGATCGTCCGCCACCAGCCGCTCCATCTTCCCTCGCTCGAGCCGCGCGGCGCGGTGCTGGCCGATGTAAAAGTCCGCGGCGAAGCGCTGCGCCTGGTTGGCATGCATCTCGATCTGTCGGGACTGTGGCGGCGCAAGCAGGCGCGCGCGATCCTGTCGGAGCTTGGCCACCAACCCGGCAAATTACCGGTCGTGATGGCTGGCGATCTCAACGAATGGCGCAACAGCGGCTGCATCCGCGACTTCTGCCAGCATTATGCGCCCGTCGCGTTGGGACCGACCTTTCATGCGCGTCAGCCGGTGGGCAGGCTGGATCGCATGTTCGTGAGCGAGGATATCAAGGTGATCGGATCAGGCGTCCATCACTCGCTGCTGACGCGCAACGCATCGGATCATCTGCCGATCTGGGCACGAATACGGATAGGATAATTTCGCGATCGCCGATTCCGGCTTCCTTTCCCCGCGCCGCCGCACCATCGTGGGATCGTGAGATTCGAAAGGACCGAATGAGCCGCAAGCCCGTTCCCGCCCAGGCCGGCGACCGTGCCCGCCTGGAGATATTGTTCGATCGGCCTCAGCTGCTCGGCCGCCTGTTCGGCGAATATGACCAGAACCTCGTTGCGATCGAAAATCGCCTTGGCGTCTATGTCAGCGCGCGCGGAAACAAGGTGCAGATCGAGGGCGAGGCCGAAGCGGCGGCGCGCGCGCGCGAGGTGCTGACCGGCCTGTATAACAGGATCGTGAAAGGCGAGGACATCGACTCGGGCATGGTCGAGGCGGTGATCAGCATGTCCTCCGAGCCCATGCTCGACGGGATCATCCGCCAGGACGTGACCGAACCGCCATCGATCATGATCCGTACCCGCAAGAAGACGATCGTCCCGCGTTCCGCTACGCAGACTCGGTATATGCACGCGCTGGCATCGTCTGACGTGATCTTCGCACTCGGCCCCGCCGGCACCGGCAAGACCTATGTGGCGGTGGCGCAGGCCGTGCAGATGCTGATCCAGGGCCAGGTGGCGCGGCTGATCCTGTCGCGTCCCGCGGTCGAGGCGGGCGAGCGGCTCGGCTTCCTGCCGGGCGACATGAAGGAAAAGGTCGATCCCTATCTCCGCCCGCTTTACGACGCGCTTTACGACATGCTGCCGGCCGAGCAGGTCGAGCGCCGCATCGCCAGCGGTGAGATCGAGATCGCGCCGATCGCGTTCATGCGCGGCCGAACATTGTCGGAGGCCTTCATCATCCTCGACGAAGCGCAGAACACCACGCCGATGCAGATGAAGATGTTCCTCACGCGTTTCGGTCAGAACAGCCGGATGGTGGTGTGCGGCGATCCGCGCCAGATCGATCTGCCCGATATCGGGAAATCCGGCCT
>DATMIP010000184.1:0-6228 GCA_035554515.1 Sphingomonas sp.
CGGGACCGGTGACGATGCAGCCGGTCGCCGCCTTGATCGCCGCATTGCCGCCGATATGATCGGCATGCCAGTGCGTGTTCCAGATCTGGCCGATCCGCCAGCCGCGCCGGTCGGCTTCCGCGAGGACTGGCCCGGATTCGGCGGGGTCGATCACGACCGTCTCACCGCTGGTTTCGTCATGCGCCATCCAGATATAATTATCCTTCAGCGCGGGAATGCGAACGATATCGATCATGCGAAAGCTCCAGCGTTTCGGCCGCCCGCCGGCGCCTGCGATGCCAACCTGCGCATGCCAATGCGCCCGCAGGTACGATCGATCAACCTTGCTACATCAATGGCGCTTCGCTTGGCGAAGCCTCGCGCCAAACCGCGTCCCGCCGCTCTACCCTGGGGCAAGGCACGTCTACACCGATGGGACGCTTTCCGGCTTCGACGCTGAAGCCTCTCATCACACTTGGGAGAGGGCCCTCCACTTTTTGAACAAGGTGGAGCAAGCCCGACCTGCCCGATATTGATCGGCGCCGATGCCCAACCCTCACTGCGGAGTTTCCTGCGGGCGGGCACGGCCCACAAGTCCGCTCCGGGGTGAAGAGGCCATTAGGGCTATCAGCCCAGAAGGCGCTTCCTGAACAGCCTCTTCACCAGCCGATCTTCGAGAATCCGCCCGATGAAATAGAGAATGGCAAAGAGCGCCGCGAAGACATAGCCGGCCGTGGGCGAGGGTTTCTTGTCTCGCCCTCCGGGCTTGTCCGCATCTCCTTTTTTAGGCTTTTCGGGTGCGGGTGCGCCCAGGAACTTGTCTATCGGATTTTGCGGCACGACAGCTTTTTCGACGGCGGGCTTCTTTCGCGCGTCCGAAGCTTTCCCCGATGCGCCCGCGGCTTCGGCTGGCGGTTTCTGATGCTTGCCCACGAAGATCGTAAGCTGGGCGGCACCCAGAAACAGCAGCGGCGCCAGAAAGCAAAACAGCAATATCCTGCTGGTCAGATGATAGCGCAATACGAGCCCGGCCGCGCCGTTTTCGATCTGCAGGACACCATTATCGAAAACGGCCATCCTGTCCTGGGCCGGCTGGTCCTTCTTTCGAAAAACCAGCCTTTCATCGGTCCGTTCGTGGCTGGTGCCATATTCGCGGAACAGGGGGTCCAGCCTGGCAAAGGCCTCATCGCTCGATTGCCCGGGGGCGAGCGCCACGCTGCCCCTGACGTGCCAGATCCAGTCGATCAAGCGCATCCCTGGAAATTTTTCCACGAACAAGGTCCCGGTATCGGCGGAGGGGCCGTCGCCGGCTGCTCCCCGGGGCTGCGGCGGCCACGATTGCGCCGGTCTGGCCGGCGAGGTCACTCGGCCGGTACCGCGACCGAAGTCCGCCCAAACCGTTCCTTCAGCGTCTTCCAACCCTCGGTGAAGGGATGGGTCATCTGCTCGCGGATCGACATACGCCGGCCGCCCTCCATGCCCAGCAGCTCGGCCTCGCCGTCGATGCAGGTGCCGAACATGCGGTCGATGAAGATATAGGACCCCGCATAGTTGCTCCGGGTGGCTTCAAAGTCCTGCGAATGATGCAGGCTGTGATGCTCGGTGGTGTTGAACAGGAACCGCCACCATTTGGGCGAATTGAAGCGGACATTGATATGCTGGTAGGTCCCGATCGTCAGGCCCACCGAGCCCGCAAGCAGGAACGCGCGCGGCACGAAATCGAAGAAGCCGCCGATGCCGAGCCCGATCAGAAAGAGCTCCACCGGATTGCCCACCGCGCCCTTGTTGATGTTCAACTGGGTGATGTAGTGATGCACCGAATGGGGCAGCCACAGCGGATACCAGTTATGCATCCCGCGATGCATCCAATATTGCCCGAAATCGAAGATGAACGAGATCAGGAAGGCCTGCAGCAGCAGCGGGAGGCCCGTGAACCACGCAAATTTGTCCGCGTCGAAATAATGCTGGACGGCTTTGACCAGGACGTCGCTGCCGATGTAGCTGTCGACAAGGCGGAGAAAAGTATAAGTGAGTCCGACATAGAACAGGTCGGTGACCAGTTCCTTCCAGGTAAGGCGCCAGCTTTCGTAGCGCGGGTTAACCCATTCAAGCCCCAGCAGGAGAACCTTGAAGCCGATGCCTATGCCGATCGCGGTCGATGTCTTCGCGATGCTGTTGGGTGCGTAATACCAGAATGCGAGCAGCGCGAAGAACATTGTAGGCTGGAACCAGGTGAAGACAAACCGCTTCACTGGACCGCCTTCCACCCTGGGGATGTTCTCCCAGCCCACCGTTACCGGTGACTGTGTTCCGATCACCCTTCCGCCTACGCTGACTCCGTCCATCTTGCCCCCGCAACACTGAGCATCGACTCCAAATAGCCGAAACTGTGCAGCTGCGATATATGTCATCGCATATATATTGCTCCCGCCGGAGCCGGGGAGATTTATCCGCCGCGCCGGCCGGCTTCGGCGAGGACTCGTCCGGATTCGGCGGGATCGGTCATGCGATAAGCTCCAGCGTTTCGGCCGCCAGCCGGCGAGCGAGCATGGCGGCGGGTTCACAGCGAGCCAGCCGCGCGCCCTGTCCCGCCCATTTGCTGGCGAAGGCGCCCGGATCGGCGCGCTGCAATTCCGCCAGTGCATCGCCGCCATGCGGAAATGGGGGGACGATGCCGCTGGTGGGGCCGAGCTCGCGCGTCAACCGCGTCTGAAGCCCGCGCGCATGGCGGCCGGTGAAGACGTTGGTGGAGACGGTCGCCTCCGCCGCTTCGCTGGCGAGCAGAGCACGGTGGAGCGCGCTGATCCGGCTTTCGGGACAGGCGAGGAATGCGGTGCCGAGTTGCACCGCGCTCGCGCCCAGCATCAACGCCGCGGCGATACCGCGTGCGTCGCCGATCCCGCCAGCCGCGATCACCGGCCGATCGACCGCGTCCACCACCTGCGGCACGAGCGCGATCAGCCCCATATGCGACGAAGGATCGGCGGGAAGGAAGCGCCCGGCATGGCCGCCCGCTTCCCACCCCTGCGCGATGATGGCGCTGACCCCGCGTTCGGCAAGCCAGCGTGCCTCCGCCACGCTGGTCGCGGTGGCGAATATCATGCAACCGGCAGCACCGACGCGATCGAGCAATGGTGTGGCTGGAAGGCCGAAATGAAAGCTCACGACTTCGGGCCGCAATTCCTCGACCAGTTCGCACATCTCGATATCGAAAGGCCGGCGCGCCAGCGGCAGCGCAGCGGGGGCGGTGACGCCAAATTCCGTCCGATAGGGCGCGAGCGCCTCGCGCCACTGGCGATCGTCAAACGCGCCGGGTTCGTCGTGACAGAAGAAGTTCAGGTTGATCGGACCGCCGACCGCGGCGCGAATCTTCGCCACCTGATCGCGGATGGCCTCCGCGCGCAGCATGGCGCACGGCAGCGAGCCGAGCGCACCGCCCTCGATCGCGCCGATGGCCAGCGCCTCATCCTGCGCGTTCGCCATCGGCGCCTGGATGAGCGGAGCGTCGATACCGAGCGGATCGAGCAGCCAGCGATCGGGCCAGCTCTTGGTCACCAGCTGCCCGTATTGGGCATCGAGGCCCATGGTTCGCGCGGCGGCAGATGGCCGTCCTGAAGCAATTCAATCGAGATATTGTCGGGCGTGCGCACGAACGCCATATGGCCATCACGCGGTGGGCGGTTGATCGTCACGCCGGCATCCGCCAGCTTCTGACAGGTCGCGTAGATATCGTCGACCCGATAAGCGAGATGGCCGAAATTGCGTCCGCCGTCATAGCCCGCGTCATCCCAATTATGCGTGAGTTCGACCTGGGCGTCCTCATCGCCGGGTGCTGCGAGGAAGATCAGGGTGAAGCGGCCCTTTTCATTCTCCATCCGCCGCACTTCGCGCAGGCCGATGAGCTCGAAGAAACGGATCGTCGCGTCGGGATCGGAGACCCGGATCATCGTGTGGAGATATTTGGTCATCGCGGCCGGTCCGATCCTCTTGTTCAGCCGAATGGCAGTTTCAGTGCGCCATTAGGCCTACCGCCCGAGTCGGTGGAACCGTCTATTTCGGCGCTGCCAGGAGCGCCGACGCCGCCTTGCCGGTGGCATCGCCGGCGCCCAGTTGGGCCGCACGCGTCCACGCCGCCCGCGCCGCCGCCATCTCGCCGGCGGCGGCGGCGATAGAGCCGGCTTCGAGCTGGACCGACGCATCGTCGCCGGCGGATTTAAGCGCCAGCGCGATATCCTTCCGCGCGCGCGGCAGATCATTCTGGCGCCGCGCGAGAGTCGCTGAAAGGAGCCAGCCGAACGGGTCCTGCGGAACGAGGGCAAGCCCCTTATCCATGTCGATCCGGGCCTGCGCGAGATCGTCGAGCGCAACGTCGGCGCGGGCGCGATCGATCCACGCTTCGCCCGCCAGCAGCGGTGCTATTGCGGGAATGGCGAGCGCGCGGTCAATATTCTCGCGCGCTTTGGCCGGCTGCTCGGCAGCGAGCGCGGCATTGGCCGCCTGGCTCCAATATTGCGCAGCATGCGCATCATGCTGCGCGGTGGCATCAAGAGCCGCCTGTTCAAAGGCTGCCTGCGCCGGCGCCCAGCGTTCGGCCGCGGCGAAAGACTGGCCGAGGCACGATCGCGCCGCCACGCTCTTGTCGCGATCGGCCCAGGCACCGGCTTGCTCGACCGCCGCCTTCGCATCGCGCGCGATCAGCGCCTTGCACGCGGCGGTGCGGGCGGTATCGCCCGAAATATCGGAAAGTACGGCAGCGAGCAGGAGCAAAGGGGTCATAGGGTCTCGATCAAAGCGGCGACCGTCGTCAGCAACAGGCCGAGATCCCCCGGCCGCGACAGGCGATGACCGCCGCCCTTGACGAGCAGGGTCTGCACGTCGGCTGAACGGAGCGCGCGGCCAAGCCGGAAGGAGATCGACGGAGGGACTTCCTTGTCGTCCAGCCCGTGGAGCAGCCGCACCGGACAATCGATCGGGATTGCGGCGCCGAGCAGCAGATTGGCCTGGCCGCTGTCCCAGAAAGCCTTGGTGATGACCTCGGGCGTCTCGTAATCGGGACTGTTGCTGACGATCAGCCCGTCGGCGGCGAGCGTCGCGCGCTGCACCTCGTCAAAGCCCCATTCGGTGAAATCGGGCGCAGCGGCTACGCCGACCAGCCCCGCCACCCGTTCGCTGCGTTCGAGCGCTGCAAGCAGCATCAGCCAACCACCCATGGAGGATCCGATCAGGATGATCGGCCCTTGCGTGAGCGTGTCGAGCGCATCGAGCGCATCGTCGCGCCAATCGTCGAGCGTCGCTTCGCCGAACACGCCGGCGCTCTGGCCGCAGCCGCGATAATCGAAACGGAGCAGCGCCCGGCCCTCCGCTTCGGCCCAGGCATCGAGCGCGACCGCCTTGCTGCCCGACATGTCCGAGCCGTAGCCAGGCAGGAAGACAATGGTCGGGCCCGCGCCAGCGCGAAGTTCATAGGCGATGCGCGGCAAATCGGGGCGGTCGAGATATTCGGGCATGACACCATGTGCGCCTCGAAGCGGCCGTCTTTCAAGGGAGACAGGTTCTGGTCGCGACTGCATTCCGAGCCGCGCCTGGGATGCCAGCCTTCGCTGGCATGGCGTGGCGTCGGGTGAACGAGTGCCGGGTTGAAAGGCTGGCCCGAAGCGGGTCTAACCCGGTCATGCACCTTTACCTCCCGATTGCCGGCCTGTCGGTGAATGCGCTGGTGATCGTACTGCTGGGGGGCGCGGTCGGCATATTGTCAGGGATGTTCGGCGTCGGCGGCGGATTCCTGACGACGCCGTTGCTGATCTTCTACGGCGTGCCGCCGGCGGTGGCGGTCGCGTCTTCCGCGACGCAGATCACGGGCGCGAGCGTATCGGGGCTGATCGCACATAGCCGCCGCCAAGGCGTGGACTTCCGGATGGGCGGGGTATTGGTGGCCGGCGGCGCCCTTGGATCCTTGATCGGCGGATTCCTGTTCCGCCTGCTTCAGCAAAGCGGGCAGATCGATACGATCATCGGCATATTGTATGTCGCGCTGCTCGGCTGGATCGGGCTGACCATGGCCAAGGAATCGAGCGCGTCATTCGTGGCGCAATGGCGTGGCATGCCCCGCCCGGCCGCGCCCCGCCGCCATCGCCGGCTGGTCGCCGCGCTCCCGCTGCGTTGGCGCTTCTATGGAGCGGGGCTCTACATTTCTCCCCTGGCGCCGTTCCTGCTGGGCTTCGTGTCGGGGCTGCTGACCGTGCTGATGGG
>DATMIP010000185.1:0-2596 GCA_035554515.1 Sphingomonas sp.
CCCAATTGGCGTCCTCACCCGCAATCGCCGTCTTCACCAGCGGCGAATTGGCGATCGACATGGCGACGCGATGGGCCGACGCGTCGCTCTCGGCGCCTTCGACGCTGATCTGGATGAATTTGGACGCGCCCTCGCCGTCGCGCACCACCAGATGGGCGAGCTGACGGCACACATCGCTCAGCGCCGCCTGGAAGGCGTCGGCCCCGCCATCGTCGAACGAGGCGAGCGGCGCGTTGCCGGCTTTTCCCGTGGCGAAGGCGAGCACGGTATCCGAGGTCGAGGTATCGCCATCGACCGTGATGCAGGAGAAGGTCGCGATATTGGCGGCATCGAGCATCGTCTGCAGGAATCGCGCCTCGACGGCCGCGTCGGTGAAGATGAAGCCGAGCATCGTCGCCATGTCCGGCGCGATCATGCCCGATCCCTTGATGATGCCGACGAGCGTGACGGTCTTGCCGCCGACGATCGCCGTCGCCGACGCGCCTTTCGGGAAAGTATCGGTCGTGCCGATCGTATCGGCGGCGTCGCGCCAGCTCGCCTCGGGCGCCTGCAGCACCGCATCGATCCCGGCCTCGGCCTTGTCGATGGGGAGTGGGACGCCGATCACCCCAGTCGACGCGACGAACACGTCCGACGGCGCGCAACCGACATGTCCCGCCACGCGCGCCGCGATCGCCTCGACCGCCGCGCGCCCGCGGTTTCCGGTGAAGGCATTGGAGTTGCCGGCATTCACCACCAGCGCGCGTGCCCGGCCGAGCGGCAGGGCCCTGCGGCACCATTCCACCTCGGGCGAGGGGCATTTGCTGTTCGTGGTCACGCCGGCGATCGTCGTGCCTTCATCGAGCGCGGCGTAAGTGAGGTCGGCCCGCTCCCACGCCTTGTAGCCAGCGCGCGTGACCGCAATGCGCGCGCCGGCGATCGGCGGCAATTCCGGAAAAGGGGAGGCGAGGGGGGAGATCGGTCCGGACATGAGGCGGCGCCTAGCAGCAGCGATGGCCAAAGTGTATCCGGCACGTGAAAGTGAGGCGTGGGACAAACGGCGCGCGATCGGAGGATGGACGAAGGGAAATGCATGACCTACATGCATCGCCGATGCGTCTGCTGCTTCTCCTTTCCGCTTTCCTTACCGCGCTTAGCGGGGCGGTGGTCGGCACGTCCGCATCCGCCCAACCGATCGAAGCAAGCGCAAGCACCGGGCACGTCAAGCCCGGATCGGCGGTTAAAGTGGCTGCACCGCTTCCCGAGGAAGTGCGCGGCGCCTTTGCCGCGCCCGGCACCTGGCGTGCGTATGCGCCCCTGATCACTCGCGCGGAGCGCCATTCGTTCGGTGAACGCCGGCGCGAATAGCGCCTCTGTGCTTCTGGTCCGGTTCCCGCCGGCCATCCTATTCAATGACATTCAATCGCGCGCCGCTGTCAGCGGGGCGACGTTCAACAGACAGGGAAATCAGTATGTTTGCCGGCATCGCCAAGGCCATATTCGGCTCGTCCAACGACCGCTACGTCAAGTCGATGCAGCCGCTGATCGCGCAAATCGGGGCCTTTGAACCGAGCCTCCAGGCCATGACGGACGAGGAACTCGCGGCGCAGACGGTCAAGTTTCGCGCGTTGCTGGACGAGGGCGAGACGCTCGACAAATTGCTGCCGGAGGCGTTCGCGACAGTGCGCGAAGCGGCAAGCCGCGTGCTCGGCCAGCGCCATTATGACGTCCAGATGATCGGCGGAATCGTGCTTCATCGCGGCGAGATCGCCGAGATGCGCACGGGCGAAGGCAAGACGCTGGTGGCCACGCTCGCCGTCTATCTGAACGCGCTGCCCCGCACCGGCGTGCACGTCATCACGGTCAACGATTATCTCGCCCGCCGCGACGCCGAATGGATGGGCCAGGTCTATAAATTCCTGGGGCTCACGGTTGGCGTGATCGTGCCCAATATCGGCGACGAGGAACGCCGCGCCGCTTATGCCGCCGACATAACCTACGGCACGAACAACGAATTCGGCTTCGATTATCTGCGCGACAATATGAAATATGACCGCGCCCAGATGGTCCAGCGGCCATTCTCGCACGCCGTGGTCGACGAGGTCGATTCGGTGCTGATCGACGAGGCGCGCACGCCGCTGATCATCTCGGGCCCGACCGAGGACAAATCCGATCTCTACAAGGCGGTCGACGCGGTCGTGAAGCTGATCGATCCCGTCCACTACGAACATGACGAAAAGGCCCGCTCGGTGATCCTGACCGAGGAGGGGACCGAGGCGGTCGAACGCGCGCTGGAAGATGCCGGCCTGCTCGAGGGTGACAATCTGTACGATTTTGAGAACACCCAGGTCGTCCATCACCTCAACCAGGCGCTCAAGGCCAATATCGCCTTCAAGCGCGACATCGATTACATCGTGAAGGACGGCAAGATCATCATCATCGATGAATTTACCGGCCGCATGATGGACGGCAGGCGATGGTCCGACGGCCTGCACCAGGCAGTCGAGGCCAAAGAGGGAGTCCGCGTCGAGCCGGAGAACCAGACGCTGGCTTCGATCACCTTCCAGAATTATTTCCGCATGTACCCGAAGCTAGCGGGCATGACCGGCACGGCACT
>DATMIP010000186.1:0-5945 GCA_035554515.1 Sphingomonas sp.
AGGCCACGCTCGGCCGCCAGGAGCAAGTCTACAAATTGTCGGGCGGGAAAGTGCCGTCGCAGACCGAACTCGACACGGCGCGCGCCGATTATGCCCGCGCGGCCGCCAACCTCCTCCAGGCCCAGGCCCAGGTCGCGCAGGCGCGCGCCAGCGTGTCGACCAACGAGACGAGTCTCTCCAAGGGCACGATCTACGCGCCCGTCACGGGGGTGGTGCTGTCGCGCCTGGTGGAGCCGGGACAGACAGTCGCTGCAACGTTCAACGTCGCCCCGCTCTTCACGATCGCGGAAGACCTTTCCAAGATGAAGTTGCAGGTGAAGGTCGACGAGGCCGATGTCGGCGAGTTGCACGCGGGCGAGCCCGCCACCTTCACGGTCGATGCCTATCCCAACCAGACCTTTCCCGCAGCGGTAACGCGGGTCGATCTCGGCGCCAATGCGACGCCCATGGTCAACAGCACCGGGACCACGCCTACCGCAACTACGACCGTGGTGGCCTATACAGCCGAACTGACCGTCTCGAACCCCAAGCTGCTGCTGAAGCCGGGGATGACCGCCACCGCGAGCATCGTCACCGATTCCGTGAAGAACGTGCTGCTCGTGCCGAATGCGGCGCTCCGCTTCACGCCGCCCAGTGCGCCCGTGAAGAAGGGTATTTTCAGCGGACCGCCCGAGCCGCCGAAGAATGTCGACGTGTCGCGCGGCGCGCGCCAGCAATTGTGGGTGGTCGGCGCCGACGGCAATCCCAAGTCGATGGCAGTCACGGTCGGGCACAGCAACGGCAGCCTGACCGAAGTGCGCGGCGCCGGTCTGCACCCCGGTCTCCAGGTAATCACGGGCCAGCTGGCGGGACCGGCCAAGTAAGTGGACACGCCCCTGATTTCATTGCGCAAGATCACGAAGCGCTTCGGCGAAGGGCCGGCGGCGTTTCAGGCGCTCAAGGGCATCGACCTCGACATAGCGAGCGGCGATTTCGTGGCGATCATGGGTGCGTCGGGATCGGGCAAGTCGACCACGATGAACATCCTCGGCTGCCTCGATGTGCCGACGTCGGGGACCTATCTGTTCCGGGGCGTGCATGTGGAGGGCCTCAGCCGCGATCAGCGTTCGCTGCTGCGGCGGCGCTATCTGGGTTTCGTCTTCCAGGGGTTCAATCTGCTCGCGCGCACCACCGCGCTGGAGAATGTCGAGCTGCCTTTGCTGTACCGCGGCGAAGACCGCCGGGTGCGCCACGAAATGGGCATGGCCGCGCTCGAAAAGGTCGGGCTCGCCGCGTGGTCGCATCACAATCCTTCCGAAATGTCGGGCGGGCAACAGCAGCGCGTTGCGATCGCGCGGGCATTGGTCACGCAGCCGGACGTGCTGCTTGCCGATGAGCCGACGGGCAATCTGGATTCCGAGCGATCGGTCGAGATCATGGAATTGCTGGCCGAACTCAACGCGACGGCCGGTCTGACCGTGCTGCTGGTTACGCACGAGCCCGATATGGCCAGCTACGCGCGGAAAATTGTCCACTTCAAGGACGGCCTGGTCGACAGCGTCAACGAGAAATCGGGCGCCAAATAGCCATTGAGTCCCGCGCGGGATACATGTCCCGCAAGCAAGACCCCCTCCCGCCGTGAAGCGGAAGGGGGCCCCGAACACCCGCGCTTCCCCAAGGGGGAGGGGCGCGCCGGGTGCACGTCAGACGGAGGCTTAGGCCGCCTGACGATCGTTTACCGCATCGATCGTTTGCTGCTGCCCATCGCTGGACTGTGCCGCGTCGATCTGGATCGTGCGAGGCTTTTTGTGCTCAGGCACTTCACGCACGAGCTGGATGTCGAGCAGGCCATTATTGTAGGCCGCGCCGGTCACCTTGATCGTGTCGGCCAGCTGGAAGCGGCGCTCGAAAGCGCGCTTGCCGATGCCGCGATGGAGGAATTCACGGCTGTCGCCTTCCGCGCTTTCGATCGCGCGGCCGGTAACGATCAATACATTGTCCTGCGCGGTGATGTCGAGCTCGTCGCGGCTGAAGCCGGCGGTCGCCATCGATATGCGATAGGCATCCTCGCCCACCTTTTCGATATTGTAGGGCGGGTAGGCCTCAGCCTCGCCGCGCGTCGCCAGATCGACCAGTCGATTCAAATTCTCGAACCCGATCGAGGAACGCAGCAGGGGAGCAAAATCAAAACTACGCATCTTTCCAATCCTTTCAAAGCGATCGAACATGATTCGGTCCGCGAATCCCGCCGGACCGATTGGCCTCCGCCCCTGACGGCGACGATGGCCATTACAGACATAGGAAGCCGCAAATCGCGTTCAAGCGTCATCAAAGCATGGATCGCTAACCCTCTTTGCGCATTCCGGAGAAACACCTCTTGTGGCATTAGGGGAGCGAAAGGATCGCTATGGCCGTAGTACGGGGCCCCGCTTTGTCAGATCGCCTGGCGCAGACCCTCTATACCGAGGCGCTGCTGCTCGCCGACGAGACGCATGCTTATTACGATCTCGCCGGCCGCGCGGAGCGCGAGCGGCTCGATCCTAAGGCCCGCGTCCAGTTCGCCTGCGAAGCGCTCAAGGCGACGACCCGGCTGATGCATGTCATCGCCTGGCTGGCGACGCGACGCGCGATCGCCGCCGGGGAAATCGATGAAGGCGATCCGCGTTCGCCCGAGCGACGGCTTGGCGAAAGCGCGGCAAGCGACACCCAAATATTGGGCGCCATGCCTACCGCTGCTCGACGGCTCATCCTCGCGGGCATCGACCTGCATGAGCGGGTCGGGCGCGTCGCATCCGGGATCGAGGCACCGATTGCCTTTGCCAGCCCGGCCCGCAGCTTGCTGCAGCGGCTGGAGCGCGCATTCTGACCCCAGTCGGCAAGCGCGTGATGAGGGTGCTCGCGCTGGCCCTGCCGGTCGCCGGTGGCGCATTGGGCGCCAAGCCGCCCCGCAACGCGCCTTCATGCGCGCGACCGGGGACGCAACCGGTCTTCATCTCGCCAATGGGGGAGCCGTTTCGTGTCGCGCCGGGAGAGCCCTATCCCTCGGCGGTCTGGTTCTCGGGTGCTGATCGAAACAAGGACGGCGAGCTGACGCGTGGCGAATTGGTCGCGGATGCCGCGCGTTTCTTCGCGCAGCTGGATGCGGATCGTGACGGCCGGCTGACACCCGACGAAGTCGCCGCCTATGAATTCAAGATCGCGCCCGAAACCGCGCTTTTCGCCACCCGTCCCGATGATTTCTACGATCGAGAGAGGCGTCGGCGTCATGAACCCGATGCGATGGGGAGATCGTCGGATTATGGCGGTGCGATGGGCGCAGGGCGTTACGCGTGGCTCAACATACCCGAACCCGTCGCGGCCGCTGACCAGGATTTTGATCGCGTCGTGACGGCCACCGAATTTGCCGATGCCGCCGGCAGGGCGTTCGACGCGCTCAAGGTCGGGGGAGCAGGCGCTTTGAAGCTTGCGGCCCTGCCGCGAACGCCTGCACAGATAGGGATCGAAGGTCCCTGCCGATCACCGAAGGATCGGACACGCTGAACCTGCGTTTCGCGCGTGAACGGCGACAAATGTTGCGTGGTCTTGAAAGAAAATTATAAGAGACTCGCAGGAGCAACGGGCGGCGCGGGAGCGCGTTGGAAGAGGATGGATGATATGGCCGATGATTCGCGCCGCAATCTGCCGCCGCTGACGCTCCACATTCCCGAGCCCAAATTCCGGCCGGGCGACGCCGTCGACTATGCCGATTTCGATCGCGGGACGGCCGGTATGATGGCGCGGCCGGCGATCGATGCGCCTCCTGCCGCGATGCGCGACCTTTGCTACGGGCTGGTCCGCGTGCTCGACGACGAGGGCAAAGCGGTCGGCCCGTGGGATCCGCGGCTGGAGCCCGAGCGGCTGGTTGCGATGCTCCGCCACATGGCGCTGACCCGCGCCTATGACGACCGCCTCTACCGCGCCCAGCGGCAGGGCAAGACCAGCTTCTACATGAAGTGCACCGGCGAAGAGGCGACCTCGATCGCGGCGGCGCATGCGCTCCATCGCGATGACATGTGTTTTCCGTCCTATCGCCAGCAGGGCCTGCTGATCGCGCGCGGCTGGAGCCTGGTCGACATGATGTGTCAGGTCTATTCGAACCTTGGCGACCGGCTGAAAGGCCGCCAGATGCCGATCATGTATTCGGTCAGGGATGCGAGCTTCTTCTCGATCTCGGGCAATCTCGCGACCCAATATCCGCAGGCGGTCGGCTTCGCGATGGCGAGCGCGGCCAAGGGCGACACGCGCATCGCCGCTGCCTGGTGCGGCGAGGGATCGACCGCGGAGGGCGATTTCCATTCGGCCTGTACCTTCGCCAGCGTCTATCGCGCGCCGGTGATCCTCAACGTGATCAACAATCAGTGGGCGATTAGTTCCTTCTCGGGCTTCGCCGGTGCCGAGAATACGACCTTCGCCGCGCGCGCGATCGGCTATGGCATGGCCGGCCTCCGGGTCGACGGCAATGACGCACTCGCCGTCTATGCCGCGACCGACTGGGCCGCGGAGCGCGCGCGTTCCAATGCCGGGCCCACCCTGATCGAATTCTTCACCTACCGCACCGAGGGCCATTCGACCTCGGACGATCCCACCAAATATCGCTCGGCCGAAGAGAATGTGAAATGGCCGCTGGGCGATCCGATCGCGCGCCTGAAGCAGCATCTGATCCTGATCGGCGCGTGGGACGAGGAGCGCCACGCCGCGATGGACAAGGAAGTCGCCCACGAGGTGCGCGCGGCACAGAAGGAGGCGGAGAGCCAGGGCATCCTCGCCGATGGCCTGCTCCAGCATCCCTTCGCGACGATGTTCGAGGACGTGTTCGAGGAGATGCCCTGGCATCTCAAGGAACAGAGCCAGCAGATGCACGACGAGCGCGAGAAGGCGGGGATATGAGTTTCTCAACCTTCATCGTCATGCCAGCAAAGGCTGGCATCTCAGGAGATTGGCGTCGCCCCTCACCGCACGAGACCCCAGCCTTCGCTGGGGTGATGGGAGAGTGGGCATGACGGACGCTGCCCAGCCCAAGCCCATGAACATGATCCAGGCGATCAACAGCGCGCTGGACGTGATGATGGCGCGCGATCCCGACATCGTCGTGATGGGCGAGGATGTCGGTTATTTCGGCGGCGTCTTCAAGGCGACCGAGCATCTCCAGGAGCGCTACGGCAAGACGCGCGTGTTCGACACGCCGATCACCGAACTCGGCATCATCGGGGTAGCGGTCGGCATGTGCACCTATGGCCTGCGCCCGGTGCCGGAAATCCAGTTCGCCGATTATATTTACCCCGCGCTCGACCAGCTGGTGAGCGAGGCGGCGCGACTGCGCTATCGCTCGGCGGGCGAATATACCGCGCCGATGACGGTACGTTCGCCGTTCGGCGGCGGCATCTTCGGCGGGCAGACGCACAGCCAGTCGCCCGAGGGCATCTTCACCCACGTCGCGGGGCTGAAGACGGTGATCCCATCCAATCCTTATGATGCCAAGGGACTGCTGATCGCCGCGATCGAGGACAATGATCCGGTCATCTTCTTCGAGCCCAAGCGCATCTATAACGGCCCCTTCGATGGCCATTACGACCGGCCGGTGACGCCGTGGGCGAAGCATCCCGCCGCGGTCGTACCGCAGGATTATTATCGCATCCCGCTCGGCCAGGCCGCGATCGTGCGCGAGGGCGAGGCGGTGACGATCCTGTGCTACGGCACGATGGTCCATGTCGCTGTGGGCGTGGTCGCGGAAACCGGCATCGATGCCGAGATCATCGATCTGCGTACTCTGGTCCCGCTCGATATCGAGACGATCGAGAAATCGGTGCAGAAGACCGGCCGCTGCGTGGTCGTGCATGAGGCGACCAAGACGTCGGGCTTCGGCGCCGAGCTGAGCTCGCTCGTCCAGGAACGTTGCTTCTACGCGCTGGAGGCGCCGGTCGAGCGCG
>DATMIP010000187.1:0-8476 GCA_035554515.1 Sphingomonas sp.
CGGCGCCGTTATAATCGCGCCGGGCGATCGTTATGCGGTTTTCCGTGCCCTCCAGCTGTGATTGCAGCGCGAGAAAATTCTGGTTCGATTTGAGGTCCGGATAATTTTCCGTGACCGACAGGAGCCGGCCCAGCGCCTGCGACAGCTGACCCTGCGCGGCGCCGAACTGCTGGATTTTCGCGGGATCCTTCAGATCGTCCGCGCTGACCTGGATCGAGGTCGCCTTGGCGCGCGCCTCGGTCACGCCGATCAGCACGCTGCTCTCCTGCTTGGCATAGCCCTTCACCGTCGAGACGAGGTTGGGCACCAGATCGGCGCGGCGCTGATATTCGTTCTGCACGTCGGCCCACCGGGCCTTGGCTGTCTCCTCGGCCGTCGGAATCGAGTTCAGGCCGCAGCCTCCGAGCGTCAGCGCGGCAGCTGTAGCAAACAAACCGGGAGTGAAACGAGACAGGCGGGACATGGTCGAAACCTCCGAAAGGATGACGTCTGGCGTTTTAGTCCAGCAATACACAGTGCGCAATCGGGCTTGATCGGGCGTGCGGCTGGGTGCCTAACGCACGAACCAAGCGAAGGAGACGATCATGCTGAAGGAGTTCAGAGCGTTTATCGCCCGGGGCAACGTTCTCGATCTGGCGGTGGCGGTGATCATCGGCGCCGCCTTCGGCAAGATCATCACCAGCCTGACCGACGATATCGTCATGCCGGTTATCGGCAAATTGTCCGGTGGGCTCGATTTTTCGAGTCATTTCGTGCGGCTCAGCGACGTTCCGGCCGACTATAAGGGCTCGCTGACGTCCTATGCCGACCTCAAGAAAGCCGGTGTGCCGTTGCTCGGCTATGGCGAATTCATCACCCAGATAGTCGATTTCCTGATCGTCGCTTTCGTCATTTTCCTGATGGTGCGCGGTGTCAGCAAGGCGATTGCGCGGCTCCAGACCGAGCAGGAATCGGTGCCCGCTGCCGATTCGGCGGAGGTCGTGCTGTTGCGCGAAATTCGCGACGAACTGCGCACCGGCGGAACGAACGACGCTGCAAAGAAGCTGCCGCTCGACGGTCAATGACCGTCGAGCGGCTCGCATTACACAGGCCCTTTCAACCGCATGGTGCAAGGCCTATATCAGGCGTGCCGGGTTCGCCCGGCTATGGTGATAAATGGCTTAGTGTTTGGCGCAGCGGACCCGGGGGCAGTACCCGGCGGCTCCACCAAGAGCGGCTCGCAAGAGCCGGTCCTGACGGGGCCGAACCAGGATCGACGTGTGTACAGGTGCTATGTTTTTGCCCGGCGTGATTGAGCCGTTAAACCGATCAAAACCACAAGTGCCAACGATAACGAGGCGCTCGCGATTGCTGCGTAATCAAGGTCTAACGACTTAGATTACAAAGCTTGAACGCGGTTCGGGCCGAACCGGGCAACAGAATCGGATTCCGGCGGCTGCCAGGGGGGCCGAGCAACAGAACCCCCTGGACTTCCCTACAGATGCACTGCGCCGGGAATCGGCTGATGAGGACGGCTCCGGCCACGCGATAATGGTTGCATCCGGTGCGGTGGCCGCCTCCAGAGAATGTGCACCGGGAACGCGGGCATGGTGGCTATGGAGGGGCGCATCAACAAGAACGCATCACGGCGACCTGCGATCGGCTTCCTGTTCGTCGGCGGACTCCATCAGATGCTCCACATAGCACCGGTGGCGGCGGAGCTTCTGCGACGCGGCGAGCTCACCGTGAGGGGGTTCGTTTACGACAGAGCTGATGCGAGCGCGCTGCGCGGCTTGACGCCCGGCCTTGCTATCGACATCGTGCTGCTGCCCGTCCCATTCTGGGCCAAGCCGTGGCGCATGGTCAGCCGCAACGCGCCGCTGAAGCTGCCGTGCCTTGTCAGCGCGCGCCGCCGACTGGGAGAAATGGATATATTGGTGGCGGCCGAGCGAACCTCCACGATCCTTAAACGCCTGCCCGGCCGAAAGCCGTTCATGGTGCATATACCGCACGGCGCCGGTGACCGCGCGCAGGGGTTCGAGGCGCGTATCCGTCTGTTCGATCATGTCATCGTCGCCGGGCCGAAGGATCGAGCCCGGATGATCGCCGAAAACCTGGTCCGCTCCGAGGATTGTTCCATCTCCGGTTACATCAAGCTCGACACGGTCCAAGCGCGCGGCCGGTCGCGCACGCCGCTATTTACCAATGGCCGGCCGACTGTCTTGTACAATCCGCATTTCGCGCGGAAGCTCTCGTCATGGGATGCCTTCGGCAGGGTGCTTATCAGCGCCTTTCGGCAGCACGACGAGTTCAACCTGATAGTCGCGCCGCATGTGCGGCTCGCCGAACGGCTGAGCGATCATGAGCAGGCGACGATCCGGGCAATGGCGGTCGAGGGGCGGATCATTATCGATCTGGGTTCGCCGAGATCGAGCGACATGACCTATACGCTCGGCGCTGACATCTATGTCGGTGACGTCAGCAGTCAGGTCTACGAGTTTCTGAGTGAGCCGCGTCCCTGCGTATTCCTCAATCCGGGCGTAAGAAAGTGGCAGGACAATCCAGATTACGCCTTCTGGCATTTCGGTGCAGTTGTCAGCGATCCGCTGCAGGCCTTTCGCGCGATCGCCGCGGCTGCCGGCCACCATCCGCATTATATCGCCCGTCAGGTCGCGGCGGTTAGCGCCGCGTTCGGACCCGAGGGCTCGGCGGTAGCGCGTGCTGCGGACATACTGGCTGCGCTCGCGCGGCAGCGCGTGGCAGAGCCGACGGATCATTTGAACCGGAGCTGATGCCCGCGACCGCGGTCACCCAAACAAAAAGGGCGCCGATCACGGCGCCCTTCCCGTTTCACTTCCGATCGAGATGATCAGTCGTCGTCACCGCGCGTCAGAAACGCGGGCGCGAATTCAGGCGCCGGGCCCTCGTCGCGGTTGGTATCATTGCCGCCTTCGGGACGCTCGCGGCGCGGGCCCCGGTCACCACGGGCTTCGCCGCCGCCTTCGCGGCGAGGACCGCGATCACCGCCATCGCGTCGGGGACCACGATCGCCGTCACGGCGCGGGCCACGATCACCGCCGCGATCACCGCGGGGACCACGATCCCCCCGATCACCGCGATCGCCACGAGCTTCGCCAGCTTCGCGCGGGGGACGCGTATCTTCCAGCTCGGCGCCGGTTTCCTGATCGACGACGCGCATCGACAGGCGAACCTTACCGCGCGGATCGATCTCGAGAACCTTGACCTTGACGTCCTGGCCTTCGGTCAGGACGTCGGAGACCTTCGCCACCCGCTCGTTCTTGATCTCGGAGATGTGAACCAGGCCGTCCTTGCCGCCCATGAAGTTCACAAACGCGCCGAAATCGACCATGTTCACGACCTTGCCGTTGTAGACCTTGCCGACTTCGGCTTCCTGCGTGATGCCTTCGATCCACTTGCGCGCGGCCTCGATCTGGGCGGGATCCGACGACGAGATCTTGACGGTGCCGTCATCCTCGATGTCGACCTTGGCGCCGGTCGTGGCGACGATCTCGCGGATCACCTTGCCGCCGGTGCCGATCACTTCACGGATCTTGTCCTTGGGCACCTGCATCGTTTCGATGCGCGGTGCGTGCGCGGACAATTCGGTGCGGGTATGATCGAGCGCCTTGGCCATCTCGCCGAGAATGTGGGCACGGCCCTCATTCGCCTGGGCGAGCGCGACACGCATGATCTCTTCGGTGATACCGGCGATCTTGATGTCCATCTGCAGGCTGGTGATGCCTTCGGACGTGCCCGCAACCTTGAAGTCCATATCGCCGAGATGATCCTCATCGCCGAGGATGTCGCTGATCACCGCGAAATCCTTGCCTTCGAGGATCAGGCCCATGGCGATCCCCGACACCGGACGCTTGAGCGGCACGCCCGCGTCCATCATCGACAGCGAGCCGCCGCACACCGTCGCCATCGACGAGGAGCCGTTGCTCTCGGTGATGTCGGACAATACGCGGATCGTGTAGGGGAATTCCTCGATCGACGGCAATACGGGGTGCAAAGCACGCCATGCCAGCTTGCCGTGACCCACTTCACGGCGGCCCGGCGCGCCGAAGCGGCCGACTTCGCCCACCGAATAGGGGGGGAAGTTATAATGGAGCAGGAAGCGTTCATACGACAGGCCGGTCAGCCCATCGATCATCTGCTCTGATTCTTTCGTGCCAAGCGTGGTCGAGCAGATCGCCTGCGTCTCGCCGCGCGTGAACAAAGCCGAACCATGCGTGCGCGGCAGGAAGTGGACCATTGCCTCGATCGGACGGACGGTCCTGGTGTCGCGACCGTCGATGCGCTTGCCTTCCTTGAGGATGGCGGTGCGGACGATCTCGGCCTCGATCTTCTTGACGAGCTTGCCGGCGGCCATCTGATCCTGCGGAGCGGCATCGGCGAACGCCGTCTTCGCCTTGGCGCGGGCCTCGTTGAGCATGGTCGAACGCTTGGACTTGTCCGTCACCTTGTAGGCGGCGGCGATGTCCTTGCCGATCAGATCCTTGAGCTTCTTCTTGGCGGCGGTGAGATCGGCCTGCTTGGCCATTTCCCACGGATCCTTGGCGGCCTTCTCGGCCAGATCGATGATCGCATTGACGACCTTCTTCGACGCTTCGTGCGCGAACACGACCGCGCCGAGCATGACCTCTTCCGAAAGCTCCTTGGCTTCGGATTCGACCATCATCACGGCGTTGCCGGTGGCGGCGACGACGAGATCGAGATCGCCTTCCTTCACCTGATCGAGCGTCGGGTTGAGGATATATTCGCCATTCTGGTAACCGACGCGCGCGGCGCCGATCGGGCCCATGAAGGGCACGCCGGAGATGGTCAGGGCAGCCGAGGCGGCGACGATCGCAAGGATGTCGGGCTCGTTCTCGCCGTCATAGCTCAGCACCTGGGCGATGACGTTGATCTCGTTGTAGAAACCTTCCGGGAAAAGCGGGCGGATCGGACGATCGATGAGACGGCTGGTCAGCGTCTCCTTCTCGGTCGCGCCGCGCTCGCGCTTGAAGAAGCCACCGGGAATGCGTCCCGCGGCCGAATATTTCTCCTGATAGTGAACCGTGAGCGGGAAGAAATCCTGCCCTTCCTTGACCGAGCGGGCGGCGGTTACCGCGCACAACACGACCGTTTCGCCGAGCGTCGCGATCACCGCGCCGTCGGCCTGGCGGGCAACACGGCCCGTTTCGAGAGTCAGCGTCTTGCCGCCCCACTCGATTTCCGTCTTCTTGATATCGAACATTGATTTTCCTTCACTCCCCGGACCAGATGTCGCGGGGGGCCTCAAGTGCGAGCTAGCCGGCCCGCTTCGGTGTGGGACCCTTTGGTCCCTGGACATTCGGCCGAATTGCCGATTGGTCCGGTTCTGTCGCCCCGGCGGATCATACGAAAAGGGCGCCCTCAGCGGGCGCCCTTGCGTTACTTCCGAAGGCCGAGCTTGGCGATAAGGGCGCTATAGCGGGCGGCGTCTTCCTTCTTGAGATAGTCGAGCAGGCTGCGGCGATTGTTCACCATCATCAACAGACCACGACGCGAGTGATTATCCTTCGCATGGGTCTTGAAATGCTCGGTGAGGTTGACGATCCGCTCGGTCAGGATTGCAACCTGAACCTCGGGGGAGCCGCTGTCGCCCTCGCTGCGGGCATGCTCCTTGATGACTTCAGCTTTGCGTTCAGCGGTAATCGTCATGTGTCTTCACTCCGACATCAGGTTGAACCCGCGCACCACCGAGACGTCTTCGCCAACCTCGACCAGTGCGACGGGCATTTCGCCCAGCATTGCGAGATTGAGTCCTGGTGGTGCTGCGGTCCCGAGCAACCGGCGTCCCTGACGGAGCGCGTGAGCCTGATCGGGGGAGACGGCGAGAACCGGGATGTCGTCCAGTCCGGCCGTCAGCGGCAAGAGCAGCTCTTGCAGCCGCGCGTCTGTAGCGGCCTGATCCAATATGTCCAGCGATATCGCGGATTCAAGGGTGAACGGCCCGGCTTTGGTGCGGCGGAGCATCGTCACGTGGCCCACCGTACCAAGCGCATGCGCAATATCGCGCGCGAGGCTACGGACATAGGTGCCCTTCGAGACGCACGCCGAGAGGGTGATTTCCGCAAGCCGGTCATGCTGAACTTGTTTCAGCATCCACTCCGTCTCTTGTTCCGGCACTTGTTGAACAATGGACCCTGAAACAAGTTCAGGATGATGAATAAGGAGGGAGTGGATCGTCACATCGCGGCTCTTGAGCTCGACCTCTTCACCCGCCCGCGCCAGATCGTAGGCACGTTTGCCATCCACCTTCAGCGCCGAGAAAGCCGGCGGCACCTGGGAAATCGGGCCGGTGAATTGCGACAGTACCGCCGCGACCTGCGCCCAGGTCGGCCGCGCGTCGCTTTCGGCCACGACTTTGCCCTCGGCATCCAGCGTATCGGTCTGCGCACCGAAGCTGATCGTGAAATCATAGGCTTTGTCTGCGTCGAGCATCCGCCCGGACAGCTTGGTCGCCTCGCCGATCGCGATCGGCAACACCCCGCTCGCGAGCGGATCGAGCGTGCCGCCGTGGCCGACCTTCGCCTTGGTGTAACCACCCACCCGCAAGGCCCGCTTCACCGCGCTGACGGCCTGGGTCGAGCCGAGACCAACGGGCTTGTCGAGAATGAGCCAGCCGTTCAGCGGGGCGCGTGCATCCATCAGGGCATCTTCGCGAGCACGGCCCTGATCCTGGCCGCGATCGGCTCAAGCTCGTTGTCCGGCGAGATGGGCGCCGGCACCTCCTTGATGCGGATGCGGCCGTAACGCGGAATGATATGAACGTGAAGGTGCGGCACCGATTGGCCCAGCCCGTTATTCTCGATGATCGTGAAGCCCTTGAGATTGAGCGCCTCGACCTCGGCGAGAGCCACCTTCCGCACCGCCGACATCACTTCATCATAATCCTGCGAATTCATCTCGAGCAAAGTCCGCGCGCGGCTGACCTTCGAGATGACCAGCACATGGCCGGGCGCGGCCGGGGCGTGATCCATGAAGGCGAGCACATGATCGGTCTCATACACTTTTACCGGTCGCAATTCGCCGCGGATCATCTGGGCGAACGGATTGGTCGGATCATAAGGACCGGTCAGTGGAATCGAATTGAGAGGCCTGGTGCTGCAACCGGTCAGAGCAAGCATCGCCCCCAGTCCCACCAGCCCCAATCGCTTGAGCCGCATCGTCATTTCCCGTGCGAATGATGCATTGCGCGTTGTGCATCGCGGTGATTCGCACCGCCCTACCACGTCGCTTTGGCGCGCGCACGACGCCCTGCCAACCTGGCTTGCGCCGGGTGCAGCCGGATCGGCCGGCTTCTCACTCGCCGCGGGCGAATCATGCGGGCTAATGCTGCAGCGCACAATAAAACATGGTTCAAAGAGAGGCACACCAATCCGAGGAGTTGCCAAAATGACCAAGTTAGCGATCATCGCCTGTGCCGCTGCCATCGCGGCACCCGCGATTGCCGATACACCACTGGCTTTCACTTTCGAAGGCCACAAGATCGTCGGTACCGTTTCGGAGGACGGCGCGGTGCAGCTCATCAAGGGTCGCGATCTTACTACCGGCCGCGACTTCGAACTGCGCGTCAAGAACGGTTATGTCGACGGCGAGATGGGCGGCCAATATGTTTCCTTCAAGGCGCCAAAGCGTAAATTGTCGCCGACAAACGCTGGCTGATCAGGTCGTTCAATCCATCGTTCCGGGCGGGGCCGCGAGGCTCCGCCCGTTTCGTTCGCAATCGGTTTTACGGATCGGGCGTAGGCGTGTCAGCCCTCGGCGACCTTGGCAGGTTCGCGGGAAAGGCGCATCGCGTCAGTGCGTTCGCCGCGCTCGGCCATAGCGATCCACGCCGATTCAGCGCGAAGACAACGTTCCCGGACATTTTCAAGCGTGGCGGCCTCCGCTTCCGAACGGCATTGTTCGGCGCGGGCGCGATAGAGGTTGCTTTCGTTCATCCCCAAATCTCCTCAGGGGCGGTTATCGCTCCATGTTCAAACAATTCGGGCGGCCGCCCCAGGGGAGCGGCCGCCCGGGGATGTCACATCAATCCTGCGGCTGCAGGTTGATCGCGCTGACACGACCGTTGCGGCCGGTTTCAAGCTCGTAGCTCAGGCGCTGATTCTGCTGCAACGTGCTCAGACCGGCACGCTCGACCGCGCTGATGTGAACGAAGGCATCGGCCGTGCCATCTTCGGGCGCGATAAAGCCATAGCCCTTGTTGGCGTTGAAGAATTTTACGGTTCCGGTGGTCATAGCGTGCTTCCTTTTCTGCGGCGGCCCGCTGTTCGGGTCGCCTCGTGCGAGCCAAGGGCAGGGAAAGAAGGAAAAGGGCCGCAAAGCGCCAAAGACCATCGATTTGCGACTGGTAGCATGCCCCCTATAGCCGCTTTGCGCGAAAAGGACAGGGGCGACGCGGCGTGACTCGCATTGTGAAGTCCTGGAGGGAGCGTTGTCCAAGCCC
>DATMIP010000188.1:0-2887 GCA_035554515.1 Sphingomonas sp.
ACTCCCCAGCTTGTTCAGCTTATCCTGCAAGCCCGCCAGTTGCTCCTTGAGCGCGGCGATATCGTCGTCCTTGGACGTGGGCGTGGCGGGCGCGGGGCTGGACATTCCGGGAACGCCGGGAAGGCCGGTATTCTTGAACGCGGTCGCCGCAGCTTCGAACATGTCGAGGTTGCGCTTGGCGATCTCAGCGAGCGGACCGCCGGCGAACATGCCTTCCATCTGCTGACGGAACTGGGTCTGGTTCTTGCGGAACGCCTCCATCGAGGCTTCCAGATATTGCGGCACCATCGCCTGCATCGAATCACCGTAGAGCGAGATGAGCTGGCGCAGGAAGCTGACCGGCAACATCGTCTGACCACGATTCTCCTCCTCCATGATGATCTGGGTGAGGATATTGTGGGTGATATCGTCCTCGGTCTTGGCATCGATCACCTTGAAATCGCGACCTTCGCGCGTCATCTGCGCGAGGTGGTCGAGGGTGATGTAGCTCGAGGACTCGGTATTATAGAGCCGGCGGTTCGCATATTTCTTGATTATAACGGTCCCGGAACCATCGGACGATTTAGCCATGCCGCAGTCACCTCTTAACTATGACATGACCGTAGCATCGATGCTTGACGCAGCGCAACACAGACCGCGGCCTTTGCCGGTTTTCCTGAGTATGCTGCGCAGCGAAACCGCGGGTAATCCCGACCGCACCGCAGCAGCTCTGCACGGGTTGCGCGCTTATCAGCAGGCGCATCGGGGTGGAGCACCGACGCCGGCGCCCGTGATCGCGCACAGTGGCCGCGCGACACTGCGCGATTTCGGCGGCAACGGGCCCGCAATCCTGTTCATACCGTCGCTGATCAACCCGCCCGACATACTCGATCTCGGCGAGGAGCGATCGCTCTTACGCTGGCTCGCTGGTCAGGGGCTGCACCCCTTTCTGGTCGATTGGGGGACGCCGGCCGACGACGAGCGCGATCTTTCGATCGGCGGGCATATCGAACAGATTCTACTGCCGCTGATGGACGCCATCGGCGAGCCGGTTGCGCTTGCCGGATATTGTCTTGGCGGCACGATGGCGCTGGCGGGGGCACTGTTGCGCGAGGTCACCGCGCTCGTATTGATCGCGACCCCATGGCGCTTCGCAGCCTATCCCGAAAGCACCCGGGTCGCACTCGACGAATTATGGAAGGCGGGCGAGCCGGCGACCGAGGCGCTTGGATTGCTGCCGATGGAGATATTGCAGGTGGCCTTCTGGCGGCTCGATCCGGCGCGGACCATTGCCAAATATGAAGCGCATGGCCTCCGCGCGCCGGACGATCCGGCTGCCCGTTCCTTCGTGCGGCTGGAGGATTGGGCGAATGACGGGCCTCCGCTCACGCGTGGTGCCGCGCGCGAGCTGTTTCTCGACATGTTCGCCGATGATCTTCCGGGTCAGGGAAAGTGGCAGGTTGGCGGCATCGCGATCGACCCGGCGAATTTGAAGATGCCCGTGCTTGAGATCACGTCGACTACCGACCATATCGTGCCGGCGGTTACCACACCCGGCGTTGGCGAGCGGATAGACCTGACGCTCGGCCATGTCGGGATGATCGTGGGCGGCAGCGCCAAAGCGTCATTGTGGGAGCCGCTCGCCAAGTGGCTATCGCAGGCAACGTCAGGCCGCTAGGCGCCAGAGCAGATTGAATCAGGAGCATCCATGACCGACGTCGTCATTACCGCCGCCAAGCGCACGCCTGTCGGCAGCTTTCTCGGCCACTTCGCCGGCACACCCGCGCACGAGCTCGGCCGCATCGCGATCGAGGCGGCGCTCGCGGACGCGGGTATCGATCCGGCGGATGTCGACGAAGTCGTGCTGGGCCAGGTGCTCACCGCCGGCCAGGGCCAGAATCCCGCGCGCCAGGCATCGATCGCCGCCGGTATTCCCAAGGAAGTGCCCGCATGGAGCGTGCAGCAGGTCTGCGGTTCCGGCCTGCGCTCGGTCGCGGTCGCCGCCCAGTCGATCCTCGCCGGCGACGCGAAGATCATCGTCGCGGGCGGGCAGGAGAATATGTCGATGAGCCCCCATGCGCAGGCGCTGCGCGCGGGCCAGAAAATGGGCGACCTCCAGCTCGTCGACACGATGATCAAGGATGGCCTGACCGACGTCTTCAACGGCTATCATATGGGCATCACCGCCGAGAATCTGGCGGAGAAGTATCAGATCACGCGCGAGGCGCAGGACGAGTTCGCCTGCGCCAGCCAGAACAAGGCCGAATCCGCGCGGCGTGAGGGCCGCTTCGCCAAGGAGATCGCGCCGGTCACCATCAAGGGCCGCAAGGGCGATACGATCGTCGACCAGGACGAGTTCATCCGCGAGGGCGTGGTCGTCGCCAGCCTCGCCGGCCTGCGCCCGGCCTTCAAGAAGGAAGGCAGCGTCACCGCCGCCAACAGCTCGGGCCTCAACGATGGCGCCGCCGCGATCATCGTGATGTCCGCGGACGAGGCCGCGAAGCGCGGCAGCCCGGTGCTCGCGCGCATCAAGAGCTGGGCGTCGACCGGCGTCGATCCGTCGATCATGGGCATCGGTCCGGTCACCGCAACCAAGAAGGCGCTCGAAAAGGCCGGATGGGCGTTCAACGATCTCGATTTGATCGAGGCCAACGAAGCCTTCGCCGCGCAGGCGCTCGCGGTCGGGCAGGAGCTCGGCTGGGATCCGGCCAAGGTCAACGTCAATGGCGGCGCGATCGCGATCGGCCACCCGATCGGCGCGTCGGGCGCGCGCATCCTCACCACCCTGCTCCACGAAATGCAGCGCCGCGACGCCAAGAAGGGCCTCGCCACGCTCTGCATCGGCGGCGGCATGGGCATCGCAGTCTGCGTCGAGCGCGATTGATCCCAGCGATACGCCGGGTGCCAT